>SKNP01000344.1 GCA_007120485.1 Nitriliruptoraceae bacterium | reverse complement strand
GCTGCCGCTGTCCAACGAGTTCGGTAGCACCCTGGAGATCGAGGACCGGATCATGGCCCCGGTTCCGGTCGGGGTCGTCGCGGTCGAGAAGATCCTCTTCGGCGCGCTCCAGAGCGTCCTGGCCGGCGTCGTCGTCCTGCCGATGGTCCTCCTGGTCCCGGCGACCCCGGTGGAGCTGGAGATCGCCAGCATCCCGCTGCTGATCGCGGTCACGGGGCTGTCCGCGTTGCTCTCCGGGGCGCTCGGCCTGGCGCTCGGGACCTACGTCAGCCCGCGTCAGATCGGACTGATGTTCTCGATCGTGGTGCTGCCGCTGACCTTCCTCGGCGCCGTGTACTACCCCTGGGCTGCGCTCGACTCGTTGCCATGGTTGCAGTACGCCGTGCTGGCCAACCCGCTGGTCTACGTCAGCGAAGGGCTCCGGGCCGCACTCACCCCGACGATCGAGACGATGCCACCGGTCGCGTTCCTGTCGGCCCTGGTGCTCTCCCTCGCGGTACTGACCGCCGCTGGGTTGCACGGGTTCCTGCGACGCACGATCGGCTGACGGGCTCGGTCCGCGCCGGTGGTCAGTCGATGCACGCGCCGGTCGCCCCGGGGGTCAGTCGATGCACGGGCCGGTCGCACCGGTGACGCGTTCGGCGGCGAGGATGGCGTCGAGTTCCTCGCGGTCGAGGGCGAACGCGGTCGACGGCCGGTCCGGGCTCACCGCGAAGACCAGACCGACGATCTCCCCCTCGGCGTCGACGACGGGGGAGCCGGAGTCGCCCTGCTCGAGGTTGGCGGCCAGGAACAGCACCTCCCGCTCGGTCTCCGCATCGCCGTAGATGTCCCGGCCCAGGGCCGTCCGGTGCTCGGCGACCGTCAGCGGCGCGACCCGAGGCTGGTCGCTGCCCCCGGGGTAGCCGATCGACACGCCGTCCGCGCCCACCTCGGCCTGCCCGAGCGGCAAGGGTTCCTGGCCCAGGTCGGGCGCCTCGATCACGGCGAGGTCCCGTGCCGGGTCGAAGGCGATCACACGCCCATCGCGTCGGACCCCGTCAGGCCGCGTCAGGTGCACCTCGTCGGCCCCCGCCACGACGTGGGCGTTGGTCAGGACCGTGTCCGGCGCGACTGCCACCGCCGAGCCCTCGTACCGCCGGTTGCACCCTCGGGCCGACACCCGCGAGGTGGCGGCGGTGACCCGCTCGACGACCTCGTCGCTGACCTCGACGCCTGCCGGCGGGTCGTCGATCGTCGGGGTCTGGGCGAGGTCGGAGAGGACCTCGGGGAACCGGGTGGAGCCGACGAGCGCTCGCAAGCCCCGCGCCGCGTCGGGCGGTGGCGGTGCGACGGTCCGGATCGATTGCACGATCGTCGAGCCGCGCACCTCGCGTGCGACCCCACCGGGGACATCGGCGGCCGCCGGCAGCAGCAACCAGGCGATCGTGACCACGAGCACGGCGCCGACCACCCCGCCGGCCACGCGGTCGATCCGTGGGAGGACCTCGCCCCCGAGACCGTGCCGGAGCCGGCGGCCGAGCGAACCGAGGAGCGCTCCGGTGAGCGAGACCGTCAGGGCGAGCACGGTGACGGCGAGGACGAAGCGCAGCGTCGGGGAGCCGTTGCCAGCGACCGACAGCGCGAAGGGGACCGTTCGGGTCGCCAGGACGACGCCGACCGCGAAGCCGACCCACGTGAAGGCACGCGTGATCAGCCCGGCTCGCAGGCCACCGAGGACGGCGACCACGACCAGGATGATCAGGATCAGGTCGACGATGTTGACGCTCATCGACGCAACGGTACGCGACGAGGCCGGGCCGTCTGGACGGTCCAGCCTCGTCCGCTGGCCCCGACATCCGGCCCGAAGGACGCCGGTCGGGGGTGCGCGGTCAGTTCATGAAGGCGAGCCGCTGGGACTCCCGGTCGAGGTAGTCGCTCAGTCGGGTGTGCAGCTTGGCCGGGCTGGTCTCCGCCTGCGGGTGGTGGTCCTCCCGGCGGGCGATCCACAGTTGGTGTCGTTCGCCGTCCCAGCCCTCGGAGACGTCGACCTCGAAGCTCCACCCGGGGAACTGGTCCTCCAACCAGGAGATCGTGACCGACTCCGGGTTGGCATCCGGTTCATGGCGGGTCGTCGCCGGGTCGGTGTGCACCGGGTCGGTGGCCTGCTCCTGGTGGGCCGTCTGCGACTGGTCCGTCATGGTTCCTCCAGCTCACGAGCGTTGCGGATCGCGGCAGCCGTGCGTATGGGGTTCGGCGTCGACGCGATCGGGGATGCGTGCGATCGGGTAGGCGGTGGGACCCCAGTCAACGTGTCCATCGGCCGCTTCCTTCCGGATCCACCATGTCCGAGTGGCCGGGATCCTGACCGATCTCGGGCCCGCACGGGAGACGGTCCGCTCCCTCCGACCGACCCGGCCGTCGGAAGGGTCGGGCCCGAAGCCCTACGCTGGCCTGCTTGCCGCAGAGGAGGGGGCGTGCCCCGGATGCCACAGCTCACCTTCGTACCTGCCGATCCCGTGCCGTCCGCGGGATCGTTGCTGCTGTGGTCGACCCAGCCGGACATCGACGCCGAGGAGCTCGCCGAGGCCGCGGCCGAACTCGACCTGCCCCGCGGCGAGGTCGGACGGCTCGCGACGGTCGAGGTGCGCGACGGCCGCGCACACCCCCGTGATGCGGTCGCCCGGCGGCTGCCCCTTCTGCCGACCGTTCGGCGTCTGGCTGCCCTGCCTCCGGGATCGGACTGGCCGGCGTGGTCCCGGCCGTCCGCGGCCGTGCTGAGCTGGTCGCACGCGGCCAAGCTCGCGCTCGAACTGGTCGCTGCCGGTCGGGTGCTGCCCACCTTCCACCCGACCGACGATCCCGCCCAGGGGCGTGCCAGCTGGCGGGTCGTCGCGCCGTCCGACCCCCGGCCGGCGATGCTCGCGGCGGCCATGCCCGTCGGCGCCCACGCACTCCGCCAGGTGTCCGGGCACCTGACCGCGGCCGAGGACCTGGTCCGCGCGTTCCTGGACGCCGTCGCCGACGCCTGCGCCCGGGAGGGGCGGCGCCCGGAGATCGACGCCCGACGCCGCGGTCCCCGCCGCCCGTGGCCGCAGATGTGGGCCTCGGCGCTCGGGGGTAGCGACCCGACCGTCGAGCACCTGCGGCTCGCGGCGGAGGACGTGGCCGCCGACATCGATGACTGGGCGGCGCCGCTGGCTGGCCACGACCGCCGGACGGTCGCGCACCTGGCGTTGCGCCTCGATCCGCCCCGAGCAGATCCCTCCGCGGAGGCGCCGACCGAGGGTGCGTCGGCCGAG
>SKNP01000454.1 GCA_007120485.1 Nitriliruptoraceae bacterium | reverse complement strand
GCCCCGCCGGATGCGCCACCTCGACGTCGTGCCGCCACCTCCCAGCAGGGGGTCGCGCTCGCGCTGATCGTCCTCGGCGTGCTCCTGCTGCTTCGCTCGGTCGGGCTGTGGTTCGGCGACGCGCTGGTGTTCCCGCTGATCGTGGTGGCGGCCGGCTCCGCGGTGCTGTGGTGGCGCAGCGACGAGGACCAGCGCAGCCAGTGGACGGCCGCCACCCACGCGGACCGGTCGACCGGCCGCGCCATCGCCAGCGCCGCCTCGGCGGACGTCTCACCGTTCCGGCTGGTGATCGGGGCGATCCTCGTCGCCGGTGCGATCGGCGGGTTCGTGGCCGCCAACGAGGCGCTCGCGGCCGCGCAGGATCTGCTGATCGCGGTGGTCGCCGCCATCGCCGGGCTCGCGCTGCTGTTCGGCCCGTGGCTGTGGCTGATGATCGGGCAACTGGGCACCGAGCGCCGCGCCCGCATCCGCCAGGAGGAACGCGCCGAGCTGGCCGCCCACCTCCACGACTCGGTGCTGCAGACGCTGGCGCTGATCCAACGCTCCAGCGACCAGCCGCGACGTATGGTGACGCTGGCCCGCCGGCAGGAACGCGAGCTGCGGGCCTGGTTGTACGGCAGCAGCGCGGCGCTCGGCCCGGCGACCACCCTCGAGCAGGCGGTCACGGAGGTCGCCGAGGAGGTCGAAGCCATCCACGGACTCACGGTGGAGCTGGTCGTGGTCGGGGACCTCACGCTCGACGACCGCATCCGCGCCCTGGTCGCCGCCTTCCGCGAGGCCTGCGTCAACGCCGCCAAGCACGCGCAGGTCGACACGGTCGACGGCTACGTCGAGGTGGATCGCGACGAGGTGCTCGCCTACGTCCGCGACCGTGGGGTGGGCTTCGACCCGTCCGCGGTGCCGCCGGACCGCTACGGCATCGCCCACTCGATCGTGGACCGGCTGCAGCGGCACGGCGGGACGGCGACGATCCACAGCTCGGCGTCGTCGGGCACCGAGGTGGAGCTGTGCCTGCCCCGCAAGGACACCCCCGCTGCACGCGACACCCCCGCAGCACGCGACACCCCCGCGGCACGCGGCGACCGGCCCGCGATGGCCGGCAACCCACCCGACACCCAGGAGCCGTCCTCGTGACCCGAGCGATCCGCGTCTACCTCGTCGACGACCACCAGATGTTCCGTGCGGGGGTCCGTGCCGAGCTCGGCCAGCACGTCACGATCGTCGGTGATGCGGGCGACGTCGACACCGCGATCCAGGACATCCGGGCGCTCAAGCCCGAGGTGGTGCTGTTGGACGTGCACATGCCGGGCGGTGGGGGACGCACCGTGCTGCAGACCGTCCACGAGACCCACCCCGACATCCGCTTCCTCGCGTTGTCGGTGTCCGATGCCGCCGAGGACGTGATCCAGCTGATCCGAGCCGGCGCCCGCGGCTACGTCACCAAGACGATCGATCCGGACGATCTGGTCGACGCGATCGCGCGGGTCCACCAGGGCGATGCGGTGTTCAGCCCGCGGCTGGCCGGCTTCGTGCTGGATGCGTTCGCCGGTGACGTGCCACCCGGCGTCGGCAGCGAGGACCCGGAGCTCGATCAGCTCACCTCCCGCGAGAAGGAGGTGCTGCGCCACATCGCCCGCGGCTACACCTACCGCGAGGTCGCCAGCCGGCTGCACATCTCGATCAAGACGGTCGAGACCCACGTGTCGTCGGTGCTGCGCAAGCTGCAGCTCTCCAGCCGCCACGAGCTGACCGCCTGGGCTGCTGGCCGCGACCTGCTGTGACGCGCCCCCGGAACCGGCCGGCGAACAGCCCGTGCCCCCAACCGAAGCGTGTGCATCCGCGACCACATGTGCCCCGCGATGCACACACATCCGGCCCCGCCCCGCGGACACCCGCGATCAGTCGTCCACGTACCCCGGGGACGCCGCCACCGACCCGGCGATGACCTTGGGTACCAGCAGCACGACCAGCGCGACCAGTGGCCACGTCCACTCGCCGGTCACGTCGTGCAGCGCACCGACGGTCACCGGGCCGAGCGCCGCCATGAGGTAGCCGCCGCCCTGCGCCAGCGACGACAGCGCGCCGGTCCCGGCGGCCGTCGAGGCCCGCAGGCCCAACAACACCAGCGCCAGCGGGAACGCCCCGAGCCCGATGCCCAGCAGCACCGCCCACAGCAGCGGCGCCGCCCCCGGCGCGACGATCAGCCCGACGTAGGCCGCGAGCGACGCGGCCGCCAGCGCGTACACCCACGGCCGCTGGTCGAACGAGCGAGCCGCCAGCATCGGCAGCGCCAGCGAGATCGGCGCCCCGATGGCCATGGTGATCGCCAGCATCACCCCGGCGCGGGTCGGCGAGAGCCCGGCGTCCTGCAGGATCGCCGGCAGCCAGCCCATCGCGGTGTAGGCCTCCAGGCTCTGTAGCCCGAAGAACACGGTCAGCCCCCACGCCTTGACCCGCCGGTGCACCGGCACCACGGGCGTGGACGCCGTGGGAGTGGACGCCGAGGGCGTGGACGTCGAGGTGGTGGACGTCGAGGTGGTGGCGCCGGACGCGGATGCGGCGACGGCACCGGTCACGACGTCGGGGCCTCCACCGACGGGAGCGGACGCGCGTGCATCCCGCCGCCGGATCACCGCCAGCACGGCCCACGGACCCAACGCCAGCAGCGCCGGCACCGCCCACACCGCCAGCCCGAACCGCCAGCTTCCCAACGCCTCGGCGACCGGCACCGTGAGCCCGGCGGGCAGCGCCACCCCGGCGGAGATCGCCATCGAGTACAGCCCCGTCGCCCGACCCACCGAGTCGGGGAACCAGGCCTTGACCGCCACCGGGACCAGCACGTTGGCCACGGCGATGCCGGCCAGCGCGATGAAGGTGGTGACCAGCAGCCAGCCGATCGTCGGCGCGGCGGCGCGGATCGCCAGGCCGGCGACGATCGCGAGCATCGCCAGCACCAGCGTCGGCTCGGTCCCCAGCCGGCGGCCGATCCGCGCGGCGAGCAGCCCGATGATGCCGAACGACACCAGCGGCAGGGTCGTGAGCACCCCCGCCAGGGTGTCGCTGATGCCGAGGTCCAGCTGCAGCTCGCGCAGGACCGGGCCGACGCTGGTCACGGCCGCCCGCAGGTTCACCGCCGTCAACGCCAGGATGGCCCCGAGCAGCAGCGGGGGCGCACCGACGCGGACGACCGACGCCCCACGCTCAGCCATCGGCGTCGCCGTCCGCGGCCACCTCGCCGCCGACACGCCCGTCTCCGGTCAGCTCACCGCCGACACCGCCGACACCGCCG
>SKNP01000360.1 GCA_007120485.1 Nitriliruptoraceae bacterium | reverse complement strand
TCGCGTCCACCGCCGTGACCGTCACGGTCGAGCCGTCGCGTTGCGCGACGACACCGGCGCCGCCGGGACGCTGCCCGACCGCGACCGGTTCGTCGTAGCTGGCGACGAGTCCGCCGTCCGATGGGTCGACCACCTCGTTGACCTGATCCACGGCGATGCCGGCCGGTGCGCTCATCCCACCGTCTCCCGCCCCGGACACGAGGTGACCGTTGACGATCGGTGGTGTCTCGTCGGCTGGGCCGAGGTCGGTCCCTCCATCTAGGGCCGGCCACGAGCGCCACTCGACCCGCTCGTCCTGCACCAGCGCAACGTGCTCGTCGGTCCCGCCCCGGTACTGGTCACGCTCGATCGTCACGCGGACCTCGCCCGAGGCCGCGTCGATGAGCACCACCTCGCCGGACTCGAGCGTGCCGTCCGTGGGTTCCTCGACCACGATGGGGCCGGCGGCGCCGAGCACGACCCCGTCGTGCGACCAACGCTGCTCCCCCGTGGCGGTGTCGTAGGCGGCTACCTTCCGGTCGGGATCCTCCGGACCATCGACCTCCACGACGACGACCACGTCCTCGTCGACACGCACCACGCCGCCGTGCGCCCCACCCGAGCCGTGACCGTCGCTGATCCATGCTCGCTGACCCTCGGCGAGATCCCACGCTTCGACGCGTGCGCCGGCGTGGACCAGCAGCCGGTCGCCCTCCGCCCGCTCGACGAAGAGCATCTCGGTGGCCTCACCCACCGGAACGTCCGACGGGCCGAACGACGTGACGTCGCCGTTCTCGGCGTCGAACTGCAGCAGTTCACCGGCGTCGAGGTGGAAGATCCGGCCGTCGTCGACCAGCACCGGACCCGGTCCGGCCGGGACGGACCACCGCTCGCAGCCGTCGGGGCGGCACCGTGGCTCCGGTTCGGCATCGTCAGCGACGGCGGCGTCCGGGTCCTCGGCGGTCTCAGGGTCGTGGGGGTCGTCGGCCGGCTCACCCTGGCCATCGTCCAGATCATCGGCGGTCGGGAGCTCGACGTCGCTGCCGGCCGCGTCCTGGGTCCGGTCCGGGAACCAGTCGGCCCAGGAACCGAGCAGGGCCAGGCCACCGATCACGAGCACCGCGAGCGCGATCAGCTTGGGACCCCGGCCGGCCGCACGCATCGCCTCCGACTGCGCCGCCGCGACGTCCTCGTGGCCGCGGTAGGCGCCGGGAGCCTCCGCGGGAACCTCGGCCAGATGCGCCCCGCAGGTCGGGCAGAACCGACCCGCAGCGTCCCGCACGGTCCCACCACAGGCCGGACAGCGTCGCGACGTCACATGGCCTCCCTCGGGCGACGCCAGGCTACCGCCCAGCCGGACCCCGCATCGGGGCACGAGCGTGGGCATCCACGCCCAGATGTGAACCGACGTGCGCACACTTCCCACGCCCTGCCACGCTCTGGCACAACGTCGGGCCGTGTGCCGGCGTCAGGGCCTGCGGACCAGATCCTCATCGACGGCGACCAGATCGCCGTCGACGCGGACCAGCAACGGGTCCGCCGGGTGGACCAGATCGGCCGGCCCACCGAACCGGACCGCGCCTGCGCTGCCCCGCAGCTCGGTCACGTCGGGTGAACGCACCATGGTCAGGTCATCCATCGCCACGGCGACCGTCGGGTCCGAGACCTCACCACCGAGGTCCGGCGGCAACGCCGGCACACCACCTCGGGCCCGGAACGGCAAGCGCTGAACGATCTCGCCCTCGACCACCGTGGCGACGGCGAACTGACCGTCCGCGGCCCCGACGATCTGCAGCACCGCGTCCTCCGGCCGCTCGAACGCCAGCTCGGTCCTCCACTGGAGCGACCACGACGTATCCCGCTGCGAGACCACGACGCTCGACCCCTGGTCGTCGAGCACCAACACACCGTCACCGTCCGGAGCGGAGCCCAGCGGCTGTCCTCCATCGAGCTCCGCCAACACCTCGCCGCTCACCGGGTCGATGACGTCGCGTGGGGCCGCCCCGAACGGGTCCATCGGCGGCGCTGCCTCGATCGACGCGAGCCCATCCTCGCCGGCCGGGGCGTCCTCCTCGGGCGGGTGCGCGTCGACGACCAACCCGCCGACGAAACGCACGGGGGCTTGCGGATCGTCCGGGAACCGCCCGAGTTCCTCCAGGTCCGGCCAGGTGAGCACGGTCAGCTCGCCCTCGATCATCAACCCGACCCGGCCGTCCGCTGCTCCGTGGAACTCCTGGGGCTCGATGGCCAGGCCGACCTCGCCGGTCGCCGCATCGATCAGGCGTAGTTCGTCCTCCTCTTCACGTTGGACGACGATGCCAGCGTGAGGCCCACCCCAGGCATCGTCCACCGTGAACCGTTCCTCCCCGTCAGCCAGCGCCAGCGCACGGATCCTCCAGCCGGGTGGAGCCTCGTCAGCGACCTCGTCAGCCACCAGGACGACGTCGTCGTGCACGACCGGCGGCATCGGCCCCTGTGCATCCTCGACCGCCCACCGCAGGGCACCATCGGCAACGTCGCGGACCTCCGTCCCGGCGAGGCCGCCCAGGATCACACCCGGGCCCTGGCCATCCTCGCCGGGACCGGCGAGCTGCGGCTGCACCGACCCTGCGGACAGCTGGGTCTCGGCGCGGGCGAGGCGATCACCGCTGGCCGCATCGAACACCGACAGCTCCGTGCCCGCATGGTGCAGGATGCGGTCACCGACGACGAGCGTGTCGCCGCTGCCGGCCTCCGTCCGCCAGCGTGCACACCCGTCGGGTTCGCAGTCTCCATCGGGCACAGCCGCGGCGGTCAGCTGGTCTTCGAGTTCGTCGACCGCCGGCAGATCGACGTCGTCGCGATCCTCCGGCAGGGCGGAGAACGGCTCGGTCCCGGCCCCGACCGCGACCACGCCGCCTCCCACGAGCACCACGATCCCGGCGACGGCCCACCAAGGTGGCCGACGGCGACCGGAGGTTGCCGTGGCGGTCGTGGATGCGGTGTCGTCGATCTCGCCGGTCGCCGACGGCACCGGTCCCGACGGTGACAACGACTCGCCGCAGGCCGGGCAGTACCGGGCGTGGCGTTGCGAGACCGACGTCTCGCACGTCGGACAGCGCCGATCCGGCACCGAGCCCTCCCCATCGAGCGTGCACGCTCCCCACGTCCTCGCGTCGCCACCCTACCGACGGTGCACCTCGGCCGACGGGCGTCACACCAGCCAACCATGTCGACGCAGACGCCCGCGGTCCTGCACGACGCAGCACGGCACCATCACGGCACTGTCCCACGCCGCACGGCCGGGTCACGGACCGCGGCGGGTCAGGTCCGGCGGTCGGCCTGGAACGGGAAGCGTTCCCTGGCCGAGCGGACCACCTCGACGTCGAGGTCGGCGGTGAGGATCGTCTCGATCCCGGCGGCGCTGGCCACGACCTCGCCCATCGGGTCGACGATGCGGCTGTCACCGGCGTAGTCCAGTTCGTTGCCGCCGCGACCGACCCGGTTGACCGCAACCACGTAGCACTGGTTCTCGATCGCGCGGGCCTCGCAGAGGGTGCGCCAGTGGTTGCGGCGCGGCGCCGGCCAGTTGGCGACGATCAGCTCCGCGTCGACGTCCGCGGCGCGGTGCCAGTACAGGTCGGCGAAGCGCAGGTCGTAACAGACCGACAGGCCGAGCCGGACCCCTTCCACCTCGACGACGACCTCGCGGTCCCCGCCACGGAAGCGTTCGTGCTCGCCGGCGTAGGAGAACGGGAAGATCTTGTCGTAGCGGTGCTCGGTGCCGTCGGGGCCGGTCAACAGCAGCGAGTTGGTGGGGCGGTCCTCCTCGCTGCCCGAGGAGGGTTGCAGCGGGATCGAGGCGGCGAGCCACACGTCGTGGTCGACCGCCTGCTTGCGCAGCCAGGTGGCGGTCGGGCCATCCTCGGCTTCCGCGGTGAGGTGGGTCTTCATCGAGAACCCGGTGGCGAACATCTCCGTCAGCGCCACCAGCCGGGCGCCGGTCGCCGCGGCTCGCGCGACCTGCGGCTCGAGGTGCGCAAGCGTGGCGTCGCGATCCTCCCAGTGGATGTCGTGCTGGACGGCGGCGATCTTCATCGTGGTCCTCCTGCGTCGGTCCCACGGTGGCCCGGTCCGACCACCGCCGCGCGATGACAGCCGGCCGGCCCAGCGGCCGGACCGCGGGCCGTCACCCCGCCACGGTACGCAAGCCCGCCAACCGTTCCAGCCCGTCGGCGAGTACCGCGTCGTCCTTGCAGATGGCGAACCGCACCAGCGACCGCACCGGTGCCGCATCCCGCACGAACGCCGACACCGGCACCGCGGCCACGCCGAACGCCTCCGGTGCCTGGCGGCAGAACGCCTCACCGTCGTCGAACCCGACCGCCGACAGGTCACCGGTGACGAAGTACGTGCCCGCCGACCGGGTCGTCGGCACCCCGAGCTCCAGCAGCCCGTCGACCAGCAGGTCCCGACGCTGCCGATGCAACGCCCCGACCCGGTCGGTCAACGATGGGCCGGCTTCCAGCGCGGCCGCGACCCCGTGCTGCAGCGGCGTTCCACCGGCGAAGGACAGGAACTGCTTGGTGGTCCGCAACGCCGAACTCAACGCCGGCGACGCGCACGCCCACCCGGTCTTCCACCCGGTGCACGAGAACGTCTTGCCCGCCGAGGAGATCGTCACCGTCCGCTCCCGCATCCCCGCACGGGTCGCCAACGGCAGGTGCTCGCCGTCGTAGACCAGGTGCTCGTACACCTCGTCGGTCACGGCGATCAGGTCGTGCTCGACGCACAACGCCGCGATCGCGTCCAACGTGGCAGCGTCCAGCACCGTCCCGGTCGGGTTGTGCGGCGAGTTGAGGAGCAGCACCCGGGTCCGCGGCCCGATCGCGGCGGCCAGACGATCGACGTCGAGGTGCCACGCGTCCAGCTCGCTCGCGGAACCGCCACCGTCCGGGTCAGGACCGGCCCAGACGTCCACGGGAGCGGGCGGGGTCAGCGCCACCCGCCGCTCCACCGCCCCCGCCATCGCGATCACGGCGGTGTAGGCGTCGTAGGTGGGTTCGAGCACCACCACCTCGTCACCGACCTCGCACAACGCCAGGATCGTGGCGGCGACGGCTTCGGTGGCGCCGAAGGTGACGGTCACCTCGTCGTCGGGGTCGAACGTGAGGCCGTGGACCCGCTGCTGGTGGTCGGCGATCGCCTGACGCAGGACGGGCACGCCCGGCCCCGGCGCGTACTGGTTGTGGCCGGCGTCCATGGCGGCCTTGGCGGCGTCGAGCGCGGCCTGCGGCGGGTTCTCGTCGGGGAAGCCCTGCCCGAGGTTGACCGCGTCGTGAGCGACCGCGAGCGCGGTCATCTCGCTGAAGATGGTGGTGCCGAACCCCTGCAGCCGGGCAGCGAGGTAGGGGGCGCGGACGCTCATCCGGGGTACTCCTGGTCGGTGTCGGCGGTGTCGGCGGTGTCGGCGGCGTCGGCGGCGTCGGTGCCGGCGGTGTCGGCGGTGTCGGCGTCGTTGTCGGTGTCGGCGGTCGCAGCGGCGGCATCGCCGATCGGGGTCTCGGGCGGCGTGCTGGCGTCGACCCCGGCACCATCCGTGTCGGCGGCCTCGGACGGTCGTCGGCGGCCGAGGGAACGGGTGGTCGGCTGCGCCTCGAGGTCGTGCAGGCCGTTGTAGAGCAGGTTGACCACGTGCGCCGCGACCTGCTCACGAGGAAGCGAGCGGTGCTCGAGCCACCACTCGCCGACCAACGCGACCGCACCGACCAGCATCAACCCGTACATGGGGGCGGCGGAGACGTCGAACCCGCGCCGCTCGAACTCCTCGGCGAGCGTCCGCTCGGCCCGGACGGCCACGTCGGAGAGGACGCTGGCGAAGCTGCCGCTGGTCATGCCGACCGGCGCGTCGCGGATCAGGACGCGGAACCCCTCCTCGTGTTCCTCGATGTAGCGCAGGAAGGCGTCCGCGCCGTACTCGGCGATCAGCCGTGGCGTGGGCGCATCGAACGCGCTGACGATGGAGCCGGTCAGCCGCTGGACCTCGCGGTCGACCACGACCGCGTACAGGCCCTCCTTGCCACCGAAATGCTGGTAGACGATCGGCTTGGACACCTCGGCACGTTCGGCGATCTCCTCGATCGCGGTGGCCTGGTAGCCCTTGGCGGCGAACACCGAGCGGGCGACACCGATCAGCTGCTCCCGGCGTTCCTGGGAGGTCATCCGTACCCGCTTGGCCGCCACCGGCCGCTCCCTCATCGTCGACCCCACACGGTGTCTGGTGACCGCCGTAGGCACCTCGACCCTACCGGCGACGGCCCGGGCGGCACCGCCGGGCGGCCCGAGACGTCCATAGGCAGCTCCGTCCGTGCAGCTCACCCGAAGGGCGCCACACCCCGCCCGTCCAACGCACCCGAACGGCGCCCCCTCCGCCCGTGCAGCCCACCCGAACGGCGCCCCACCCCGCCCGTCAGCGCATCAGGGCTCCCACGGCAACGGGATAAGGTGCTCGCTCGCCAACCGCGGCTGGAGACCTCCCGTGCCCGATCTCACCCCCGACGAGCGTGCGGTCGTCGACCGCGCCCGGGTGGAGCTCGATCAGGCACTCGACGACGTCCGGGGACGACTGCTGGCCGACAGCGGGACGCTGAAGGTGCACGGCAAGCCCGACGGCACGGTGGTCACCGACGCGGATCGCGACGTCGACGACCACCTCGCCCAGCGGCTGGTGGCCGCCTTCCCCGACCACGGCATGCTCAGCGAGGAGCGTGCGACGCGCGCGCCGGACACGCGCTGGACCTGGATCGTCGACCCGATCGACGGCACCTCCAACTTCACGTGCCGCCTGCCGTACTGGTGCGTCTCCGTGGCCCTGACCCTGGACGGCTATCCGGTCCTCGGGGTGGTCGACGCCCCGGAGCTCGGACGCCGCTACCGCGCCACGCTCGGTCAGGGCGCCGAGGTGGAGCACCGCACCACCTCGGCGGACGGCACCAGCGAGGTCCGCGAGGTCCGCGGCCCCCTGCAGGTACGCGAGCCGCTCGACTGGCGGTCGGGCCGCAACGGTCACGTGCCGGTGATGCTGACCACGGCCACCACCCGCCACGCCCGCGCGGCGGGGCTGTCGCTGAACCCGCGGGTGATGGGGTCCACCGCGCTGGACCTGGCCGTGGTCGCCGAGGGGGTCGCTGCCGGGTCCGTCGCGATGGTGCCCAAGGTCTGGGACATCGCCGCCGGGGCCCTGCTCGTCGAGGAAGCCGGCGGCGCGGTGATCACCATCGACGGCGAACCGTTGCTGCCGATCGTCGCCGGGCAGGAGCAGGCGTCGCGGGCCGCGATCACCGCGGCCGGCCCCACCGAGCCCTCGATCCGCGAGCTCGCGGAGGCGCTGCTGCGGCGCTGACCGGCTGACGCAGCCACCTCAGACGCGGAAGCGCCGGGTCTCCCTCGATGCGGAGCTACCGGCACGGTCATCCGGGCGCACCGGTGCAGCCGGAGGCGCGGAGGACGGTCCCGGACCGACAGGAGCCGGCGTCGTCGACGGTTCCGATGTCCTCTCGGGCTCGGGGTGGAGCAGACCGATGTCGACCTCCGGCCCACCGCCCCGGGCGGTGTTCCACAGGCCGCTGGCCACCAGCGTGTGGATCGTGGACGGGTCCAGCCGTTCGAGATGGTCGCGCAGCGTCCGATCGTCCGGCAGCCCCTCCAACCTCGACGCCAGGCGCTGGCGGAGCGTGCCCAGGCGGGCCAGCATCACCTCGAGATCGTCGGCGGGGTCCACCCGGTCGGCCTCACCGTCCGCGATGCTCCTGGCGATGGTCTCCTTGATCGCGGTCACCGAGCCATCGGTCTCATCCGTGTCGATCATCGCCTCCCAGGCGCGGCTCTTCTGGCGGTACTGGATCATCGCCATCGCCCCCTCGTGATGGACGAGGTCGGCAGCGCGAAGGGCACGTCCGCGCCAGCGGTCGCGGAGGCAGCGGGCCAGTGAGACCGCCGAGGGGATACCGCTGTTCAAGCCGCGGCCCGGCCAGAAGTGGATCGCGTTGGCGGCATCGCCCAACAGGAAGCCGAACGTGCCGTTCGTCGCGTCGCTCGCCGGCCACAGCTGTGCGGTGAACCTCGGCCGTTGGACCATCTCGAGACGGAAGGCGGTCACGGCGCGGAGGTCCTGCTCGGCCACCCCGAACAGCTGCAACCCGTCCAACACGCGCGTCCACAGCGGAGAGTCGCGGAGCAACGCTGGCAGGAACACCGAGCCGTGCTTGTGGCACTGGAAGGTGGTCCCGCCACCCTCCATGAGGCAGGGTTGGCTCTGGATACAGGGCCGGAACTCATCGTCCTGCAGGTCGATGCCCTTGACCTCCTCCGCCTCCTGGTCGGTCAAGCGCATGTTCAGGAACCCCTCACCCCCGAGCGAGTTGAGCAGGAACCGGTTCTGCGAGATCGTCAGCAGCACGCTCATCGGGTCCGGCAACCGCGAGCTGACCTGCAGACCGAGCACGATGTCGTGCAGCTGCTGGCCGTGGAGCGAGTACATCGACGCATCCGGCGCACCGAAGCGGTCGATGAAGTACTCGCGCGTCGGGGACGCCGACCCCTCACAGATGGCGAGGACGTGTCGGCGCTCGAGCTCGTACCGCCGTTCTTCGGCGTTGAAGCGGGTGGGGATCAGCCGGATGTTGCGGCGATCGTTCGCCACCTCGAGCAGGACGTCCTCGACCCGGGCCACGCGGATGTTGCGTGGTGGGAGGTCATCGACGGAGTCCGGCCCGACCGGCCACATCTGCGAGTAGGAGCCAGGTTCGAAGAGCCGCTCGCGGATGTCCGACGGGTACTGCATGTACTGCCGGCTCTGGATCGTGACCACTTGCCGGCGCCGCGCATTGCCCTGCCCCGCTCCCATCCACACGATGCGCGACCCCTCGAGCGTCCACCGGCGGTCGTAGACCGTGATCGCGACGCGATCACCCAGCAGCCGGTCCAGCAGGAGCGCGAAGGTGAGACCGACGGGACCGCCGCCACTGACCGTGACCTGAAGCACCGACGGGTCGTGGGTCGGCTCGACCGCCGCCCCGGGAACACCCGCGATGGTCTGTCTGGCCGGAACCTGACCCGACCCGCCGAGCTGCTCCTGATCGGCGTCGACCAGCCGAAGGCCCGTGTTCCCGATGCGGACGGTGTCCCCGACCTCGATCGTGGCGGTGCTGACCGGAACGCCGTTGACCTCCGTGCCGTTCCGGGTACCGAGGTCGGCGATGCCCACCTGCCCGTCGGCGACGTGGAGCCGCAGGTGGCTGCGGCTGACGGCGGGGTCGGGCAGCGTGAGATCGCACGCCTCGTCCCGGCCGATCGTGATCGGGGTCGCCGGCAGCGCGAACTCCCGGGACGCGGCGTCCTCATCGCTCCACGCGAGCAGGTAGGAGGGCCGAGCGGTGCCACCGCCCGGACCGGATGTGGGGCGCTGCTCGTCGGCCATCTGGCGTCCGTCCCACTGGCCGTTGCCTGGCCGTTGCCTGACCGTTGCCGGGTACGGCAGCGAACAGGCGGCCTCCACAAGCACGATGGATGGCGCGCACGCGCCTGTCAACGGGCACGCCGGCCGACCGCTCGCCGAGGTCCCCGGTGCAGCTCGTACCCTGGCGACGAACCGCACCGATCGCGCCTTGACGACCCACTGCTTCACGACCCACTGCTTCAGGGCCCACTGCTTCACGGCCCACGACCGGAGCCGCCCGTGCCTCTGCCCCTCTCGGTCCTCGACCTCGCCCCGATCGGCGAGCACGAGACCGTCCACGACAGCCTCGCCGCCACCGTCACGTTGGCGCAGCGGGCCGAACGGCTCGGCTACCGCCGGGTCTGGTACGCCGAGCACCACAACATGCCGGTGATCGCCTCGTCGGCGACCAGCGTGCTGATCGCCCACGTCGCGGCGCACACCACCACGATCCGGCTGGGCGCCGGCGGGATCATGCTCCCCAACCACGCCCCGCTGGTGATCGCCGAACAGTTCGGGATGCTCGCCACCTTGCACCCGGGCCGGATCGACCTCGGGCTCGGCCGCGCCCCCGGCACCGACCAACGCACGATGCAGGCGATGCGCCGCGACGCGCGCGCCGCCGACCGCTTCCCCGACGACGTGCTCGAGCTGCAGGGCTACCTCGGCGACCACACCCGCGTCCCCGGGGTGGAGGCCACGCCGGGCAAGGGCACCCACGTGCCGTTGTACATCCTCGGTTCGTCGCTGTTCGGCGCGCAACTGGCGGCCGCCTACGGGCTGCCGTACTCGTTCGCGTCCCACTTCGCCCCCGCGGCGCTCGAGGAGGCGGTCGCGATCTACCGCGACCGGTTCCAGCCGTCCGAACAGCTCGACGCCCCCTGGGTCATCGCCGGCATCAACGTCATCCCCGCCGACTCCGCGGACGTCGCCCAGGACCACCGCCTGGCGGCCGAACGCCGCCGTGCCCACCTGCTGTTCGGCCGGGGCCGGCCCTACGACGCGGCCGAGGCCGACCTGCTGCTGGACTCCCCCGCCGGCGCGCAGGTCCGCGAGATGATGCGCCACACCGCCGCCGGCACGGCCGACGAGGTGGTCGCCGACCTCGAACGCTTCAAGGACGTGGCGGGCGCGGACGAGCTGATCGTCGCACCGGCCGCCCCCGACCGCGCCGCCGCGCTGCACGGGTTGGAGCTGCTCGCCGACGCCGCCGACCTGGCGCCTGACGCGACCGACGACGGCGCTGCAGCCGCTGCTGGCACCCACCGAGCCGACGAGGTGGTCGCACCAGGCCGGTGAGCGGGAGCGTGACCCGACGACGCCGACACCGTGCCACCGGCCGGTGAGCGGGAGCGTGACCCGACGACGCCGACACCGTGCCACCGGCCGGTGAGCGGGAGCGTCCGCTCCCCGGCGCGTGCGCCGGGTACGGCGTGCCGCGCGGACGGTCAGCCGCCGAGGGCGGCGCGTGCCACCTCGACGTCCGGCCCGACCGCGAACGAGACGTCCGCGCCGTCGCAGTCGACGGCCAGCGCGTCCGACGGGCCCTCGTAGGTATCGGGCTCGTCGGCCGGTTCGCTGTCGGCGACGGTGGCGTGCCAGTCCGGGACCACCTCGCAGACCTGCGCGGCCGCGTCCGCGTCGGCGAAGGTCCAGCCGATCGCCACGGCGACGTCGTCGCCGTCCTCGAACGCCTCGAGCTGACCACCTCGCCACGTCCCCGGCAGCTCCGGGGTCGACTGGTGCCCGTCCGCGAGCTCGAGCAGCAGCGCGACCTCGAACGCCCCCCAGGTCCAGCTGGCGAGCTGGTCGTAGCCGTCCGGGGCGGCACCGACCTCGACGGGCTCGGGCTCGAACCCGTCGACGTACAGCGACGGGTCGAAGATCTCCACCATCGTGCTCGGTGGATCCTCCAGCGCTGCATCCAGCGCGTCGAGGTCGCCGTCCTGGGTGATCGCACCGACGAACTGCGGACCCGCGACGTACGGGGTGACGAAGTTCTCGAGCAGCGCCCGTGGCAGCGACAGCAGCGTGTCCTGCTGTTCCTGCGCCTGCTGCTGCTCCTCGACCTGCCGCTGTTGCTGCTGCTCCTCGGTCAGGTGTGCGGTCGCCCACTGCTCCTGGAGCCGCACCGCGTCACCCTCGATCACCGAGCTGAACGCCATCGCCGCGTCCGGATCGTCGTCGAACCCGTCCAGAAGGCCCAGGTCGATGTACTGGTCCTGCAGGGCGTGGACCACCTCGTGCGCCACGGTGACCTGCTCGAGCGGCGAGAGGCCATCACCGTCGGAGACCACGTAGGCCTGGTCGTCCTCCGGGACGTACATCCCGGCCACGCCGGCTTCGACCAGGTCCTCGTTGAGCTCCAGCAGGTCGGTGTCCTCGGGGATCTGGTGCAACGCCTTGGCGACGGTCTCGCTGCGGGCGAGGTTCTCGAGGTCGTCCTCCGCGTCGGCGAGGGCGATCTCGGTGATCTCCTCGGAGGAGACGACCTCGAGCGGCACGCCCCCGTCGACCGGCAGACCGCGAAGCTCGGCGACCTGGTCGACGATCTCCTCGAAGCGTGCCGCGACGTCCGGATCGTCGG
>SKNP01000421.1 GCA_007120485.1 Nitriliruptoraceae bacterium | reverse complement strand
TCACCGCAGCCGCTCGACTCGATCGCGGCGTCCGCTCACCGCAGCCGCTCGACCACCATCGCCATGCCCTGGCCGCCGCCGACGCACATCGTCTCCAACCCGAAGGTGCCCTCGCGGTGCTGCAGTCCGTTGAGCAGCGTGCCGGTGATGCGCGCACCGGTCATCCCGAACGGATGGCCGACGGCGATCGCGCCACCGTGCGGATTGAGCTTGTCGTCGTCGATCCCCAGGTCGTCGGCCGACGGGATCACCTGCGCCGCGAACGCCTCGTTGATCTCCACGACGTCCATGTCGTCGATGGTCATCCCGGCCCGTGCCAGCGCCTGCCGGGACGACTCGACCGGCCCGTAGCCCATGATCTCCGGGTCCAGCGCGGACACGCCGGTGGACACGATGCGCGCGAGGGGCTCGATCCCCAGCGCGTCCGCCTTGGTGTCGCTCATCACGACCACGGCCGCCGCTCCGTCGTTGAGGGGGCAGGCGTTGCCCGCGGTGATCCGCCCGTCTGGCCGGAACACCGGCTGGAGCTCGGCCATCTTGTCGCGGTTGGCGGGTCGCGGCGAGTCGTCGGTCGACAGCATCGAACCGTCGAGCAGCTCGATCGGGGTGATCTCGTTCGCCCAGAACCCCTCCGCATCGGCCTTGGCGTACCGGTTCTGCGACTCGAACGCGAAGTCGTCCATCCGCTCGCGGGAGACGCCCTTCAGCAGCGCCAGGTTCTCCGCGGTCTGGCCCATCGGGATGTAGATGTCCGGCAGATCGGAGGGTTCCCAGCCGTCAGCTCCCTCCTCCGCGCGCTGTTCGGTCCTGGCCACCGCGTCAGCGAACCGCGGGTTCTGGGTGTCCGGTAGCGAGTCCGAGTTGCCCTTGACGTAACGCGAGACCATCTCCACGCCGGCGGAGATGAACACGTCGCCTTCACCGGCCTTGATCGCGTGCATGGCCATGCGCGTGGTCTGCAGGCTCGAGGAGCAGTAGCGGGTCAACGTCGTGCCCGGCACCGTCTCCCACCCGAGCAAGGTGGCCACCACGCGGGCCATGTTGAAGCCCTGCTCCCCACCGGGCAGGCCGCACCCGAGATGGAGGTCGTCGATCATCTCCGGCGAGACCTGCGGGACCTGTCGCATGGCCGCATCGATGATCGTGGCGGTCAGGTCGTCGGGACGCAGCTCGGTCATCGAACCCTTGAAGGCCCGACCGATCGGCGTGCGGGCGGTGGCGACGATCACGGCTTCGGGCATGGCGGTCCTCGCAAGTGTCGGGGCTCCGGCGTGCCATCACGCTACTACGCGACCCGGCGGTGCCGGCCGCCGACGCCGGTGGCGCTCGCGGCCGGCTCGGCGACCGGGCGCGCCGCGGCTCCGGATCGAGCCGTCCGGTGCTCCCCGTGGTCTCAGTACTCCACGACGCGTTCGCGGCGCCACACGCCACCGAGCAGACCGGCAGCGAGGCACACCGCCGCGATCACCAGGTAGAGCACGGCGGTCTCGCGACCGACACCGAGCAGACCCGAGAACGCGCCAGGCTCGATCATCCAGACCAGCCCGAAGACCAGCGAGACGAGCCCCAGGCCGGTGAGTGACGACCGGTCCGCGCTGGCGGCGGCGGAGACCGTCAGTACACCGATGATGATCTCGATGATGCCCATCAGCGGGGTCCGCTCGAACGGACCGACGGTGGTCACGGGTTCGGAGAACGATTCCGTCGGGACGCCGGTGCGGGCCAGCGTGACCAGCCCGATGACCAGCAGCAGCACCCCGATCGCTCCACCGATGACCGAGACCACGGTCGGGCTGAGCCGGGGCTTCGAACTGAACTGAGGGGTGGCCATGGGGACTCCTCGGACGCGACGGCCAGGGCACCACTCGCGTACACCGTGGACCGTCGACCCGGCACCGGACTGCGGCAACCGGCACACCCCGGACGCCCGGACGGGGTCCGTTCGGTCCCGGTCCCCGTCGCGGGTGATCGCCAGCACCGAACGCGCACGAGCGGACCCACCCGGCCGGACCCACCTGGCCGCGAACCGTGGAGCGCTACAGGCCCTGGACGCCCCGCACGCTCCACACAACCCCGGCCGGACCCACCCGACCGCGAACCGTGGAGCACTACAGGCCCTGGACGCCCCGCACGCTCCACACAACCCCGGCCGGACCCACCCGACCGCGAACCGTGGAGCACTACAGGCCCTGGGCGGTCCTCACGCTCCACACATCCCCCGGCCTCCCGGCCGCCACTCCGACCCAGGGCCACGGCCGACGCGGTCGGGATGCGTCCGTCAGTCCCACTCCGGGGCGTGCGGCGGGTCGACCACGCGCCCGCCGCGAGCCAGTTGGTCGATGCGTGCCACCTCGTCGTCGGCCAAGCGGAAGCCGTGGACGTCGAGGTTCTCCCGCAGATGGGGGACGCTTGAGGCGCCGGGTATGGCGACCACGCCCGGTTGCTGGACGAGCCAGCGCAGGGCGATCTGCGCGGGGGTGCGGTCGTGCGTCCGGGCGAGCGAGACCAACACCGCATCACCCAGCAGGTCGCCGGCACGCGCCAACGGGCAGTAGGCGGTCAACGCGAGCCCCAGGTCACGACACGCCGTGAGGACGGCCGGTTGCGCGAGGTAAGGGTGGTACTCGACCTGGTCGGTGGCCAGGTCGAAGCCGGCGGCGGCCTCGCACAGCGGTGTGGACGGCAGGTTGGCGACCCCGATCGCGCGGGTCAGTCCGGCGTCGCGGAGCGCGGCGAACTCGCCCAGCGTCTCCTCGATCGGGACGGTCGGTGACGGCCAGTGGATCAACAGCAGGTCGACGTGGTCCAGACCCAGGGTGCGCAGGCTCTCCTCGGTGGCCGGCCGGACGTCGGCAGCGGCGAGCTCGTCCGGCGCGAGCTTGGTGGTGACCAGGACCTCGTCGCGGGGGACGGACGACCGGCGCAGACCCTCGCCGACCTCCGCCTCGTTGCCGTACTTGCGAGCCGTGTCGAGGTGGCGGTATCCCTCCGCAAGCGCGGCTTCGACGAGGTCGACGCACCCTGGACCCTGCTGGCGCATCGTGCCGAGCCCGATCGCCGGTAGGTCCAGCCCGCCTGCGGTGACCGGTTCGATCGCTGCCATACCGACCTCCTGGACCGCGGATCATCGAGGGCTCAGCCTACGTGATGGCAATCGTTTGCAACAGACCGAAGGGCCCGTCGAGCAGCCGGCCACTCGACCGGTGCCGGGGCCGACCGTGGCCGGGCGTCCTGGGACGCGATCAGGCGCACCACGGCCGGACGCGACGCCCGGCCAGACGCGCCCCCGGCC
>SKNP01000149.1 GCA_007120485.1 Nitriliruptoraceae bacterium | reverse complement strand
GACCGGCTCCGCGATGCCCAGCCGCTGTTCGCCGCCACCGGCGGGCTGCACGCGACCGGGCTGTTCGCCGCCGACGGCACCCTCGTGACGCTGCGCGAGGACGTCGGCCGGCACAACGCGCTCGACGCAGCGATCGGCCACCACGTCCGCGCCGACGACATCCCGCTCTCCCGGTTCATCGGCGTCCTCTCCGGCCGGATCGGCTTCGAGCTGGTGGCCAAGGCTGCGGCCGCGGGGCTGCCGATCCTCGCCGCGGTGGGTGCACCGACCGCCCTGGCGGTCCGCACCGCGCAGCGGCTGGGCATCACCCTCGTCGGGTTCCTGCGGGGTGGGGACGGCAACGTCTACACCTCCCCGGAGCGGCTGGACCTGCCGGGCGACGGTGCGTCCGGCTGAGCCTGTGGTCGTTCGTCCAGAACGCTCGCGTACGCTCACCCGGTTGCCAGAAACCGCCGCACACGGACCGGTGAGCGACCATGGCCGATCTCGACCGTCGTCCCCTTCCCCGACGGCAGCGCGCCCAGACCCGCGAGTTGATGCTCACCGCGGGCATGCTGGTCGTCGACGACCTCACCGCCCGCGACGACCCCGAACACCTCAGCCGGTGGCTCGCCCACGTCGAGTTCGACGCGGTGGTGGCGACGGTCAAACGGCTCCAGGTCTACCTCCACGACCACGGCGAGGTGCTGCCCGACGGCCCGGCGCGGACCCGCTGGATCCGTGCGCACCGCGAGCAGATCCTCGCCTACGACGCGGACGCCTACCGCGACATCGCCAAGACGGTCGCCTACACCGTGTTCGACGGTGAGGACGCGTTCCGTGCCGCGCTGGCCGAACGGTTGTTGAGCGTCGACCGGGTGACCGACGACGGCGAACTCGTGGAGGGGCTCGAGCAACGGTCGGTGGCACCGGACGCCGAGCCACCGCCGCTCGCGCAGGTGGTGTCCGACCTCGGTGACTACGAGTTCGAGCGGATGCGGTCGTCGGAGGCGACCTTCGTCAAGCTCGGCGCCGTCCAGTTCGCCGGGAGCGAGGTGATCCGGTCGCTGCTCCGAGCCACGCTGGAGGACTCCGCCTACGGCGAGAACGAGCTGCTGGAGGTCTACCAGCGCCTCCTCGATGGCTACGGCCTGCGGATGCGCCACGGGCTCGAGCTGCTCGATCTGTTCGCGGTACTCAGCGGGCTGACGTACGGGATGTCGTTCCAGCACCGCATCTGGCCGGAGTCGGTCCGCGACGACGTCCCCTGGGAGGACCACCCGCGCAGCTCGATCTCGCTCGCGATGGAGGCGATCCTGGAGAAGTACACCGAGCCCGACCCGGCGGCGGACTGACCCCGCGTCGGCCGGCGGGACCATCTCGGAGGGACCACCTCGACCACCGCGATGCCCCGACGCCGCTACGAACGTCCGTCGTCGGGGTCCGGGGTCCGGGCGGCCCGCAGCACCTCGTCGATCGGCGTGGTGGCCAGGTCGTCGCTGAGTTCCTGCACGTAGTCGTAGCCGAACCGGCCCTTGATGCACAGGTTGCCGTAGGTCACCGAGTGGTCCTTCGGCGAGGTGACCTTGACGATCCGGTCGTCCTGGGTGTGCAGCTCCAGGTTGCAGCCGACCCCGCAGAACGAGCAGACGGTGGTGGTCACCTCCTGCTGCGGTTCGTCCCACACCTCGGCCTGCCGAAGCTCGTACTCCGAGCGGAACATCAGCGCGTCGGTGGGGCACACCTCGATGCAGTTGCCGCAGTACACGCACGCCGAATCGGTCAGAGCCGCGTCGAACTCGGTCGAGATGCGGGCATCGAACCCGCGGCCGGCGACGCTGATCGCGAAGGTGTTCTGCGCGTCCTCGCCGCATGCCTCGACGCACTTGTAACACAGGATGCACTTGGAGTAGTCGCGCACGTAGAGGTCGTTGTCGACCTTGACCGGCTGCTCGACCGTCTCCGCGCCGGCGTCCGGCCCGGGCGCGTGGTGGTGGCCGGCGTGGCGGTGGTCACGTCCGTCCCCGGGCGGCATGGGCGGGCCGTAGCGGGTGGGGTCCGCGCCGTACTGCGCGAACCAATCGGCTACCTCGCCGTCCGCCAGCGACAGATCCACCGACGAGCCGAGGAACTCCAGCACCATCCGCCGGGAGTGGCGGACGCGGTCGGAGTCGGTCGCGACCACCATCCCGTCCTCGGCCTGCCGCGAGCACGAGGGCACCAGCGGCCGGGAGCCCTCCACCTCGACGACGCAGACCCGGCAGGCGTTGACGGGGGTGAGCGTCTCGATGTAGCACAGGGTCGGCTGCGGCTGGTCGTTGGCCCGGCAAGCGTCCAGCAGGGTCGCGCCCTGCGGCACCGTGACGTCCTGGCCGTCGATCCGCACGGTCACGGTGGCCGACGCGGCCGCCGGGTCGGCCGGCACGCCGCGGTCGATGGGTGGTTCGTGGATCGTCATGCAGGCCCCTCCCCGGGACGGCCATCAAGGCAGCGGCTGGTCACACCAGCTCCTGACGGATCGCGGACCGCACCGCCGATGCGGCGGTCTGCCCCAGGCCGCAGATCGACGCGTCGGTCATGGCCTGGTCGATGTCGGCGAGCAGTTCGAGCTCGACCGGGTCGCGGCCGTTGCCCAGGTACCGCGCCAGCGCCTCCTCCTGCCGCACCACCCCGACACGGCACGGCACGCACTGCCCGCAGGTCTCGTCCCGGAAGAACGCGGCGATCCGCGTGACGATCCGGCCCAGGTCGGTGGCGGCGTCGAACGGCATCACCACCCCGGAGCCGAGCGCCAGCCCCCGCTCGCGCGTGCCTTCGAAGGTCAGGGGGACGTCGAGGTGGTCCGCGGTGACGAAGCTGCCGGCCGCGCCGCCCAGCAGGATCGCACCCAGCTCACCGTCCACGCCTCCGGCCAGCTCGAGGAGCTCGGCCAGGGTGGTCCCGAACGCGACCTCGTACACCCCGGGGCGGTGGACCGCACCGGCGACGCAGAACAGACGGCCCCCGGTCGAGTCGGGGGTGCCGGTCGCGGCGAACGCCGCCCCACCGTCCGCGACGATGTCGGTGACGTCGAACAGCGTCTCCACGTTGTTGATCAGCGTCGGGGCACCGAACAGCCCGGCGTCGGTGGGGAACGGCGGCTTGTTGCGGGGTTCGCCACGGTGGCCCTCGATCGACTCCATCAGGGCGGTCTCCTCGCCGCAGATGTAGGCGCCCTGGCCACGGCGCAGTTCGACGTCGAACGCGAACCCGGCGCCGGCGACGTCCCCGCCGAGCAGCCCGGCGGCGCGACAGGCGGCGATCGCGTGCTCCAGCCGGCGGGTGGCGACCGGGTACTCGCCCCGGACGTAGAGGTAGCCGTGCTCCGCGCCGGTGGCGTAGCCGGCGATGGTCATCGCCTCGAGCAGACGGTACGGGTCACCTTCGAGCAGCAGGCGATCCTTGAACGTGCCGGGCTCGGACTCGTCCGCGTTGCAGATCACGTACTTGGTCGATGCCGGTGCGGCGGCGACCGCGTTCCACTTCACCGCGGCGGGGAACGCGGCACCGCCGCGGCCGCGCAGGTTCGCGGCCCCCACCTCGGCACGAACGCCGTCGGGGCCGAGCTCCAGGGCTCGACGCAGCGCCACCCCGCCGCCGTGCGAGTGGTGGCTGTCCAGGCTGGTCGGGTCGACCACGCCGACGCGTGCCAGCAGCTCGAGCCCGTCCTGGCCCTGCTGCGGGAACGACAGGTCCGGATCGCTGCCCGCCCCGGACCGCAGCGCATCGACGAGGTGGTCCGCGTCCGCCGCGTCCGCGCCGACCATGACCTGGTCGTCCTGCCCGGCCAACTGGAGGTAGGCGGCGGGGGCGCGGTCGCACTGCCCCAGACACGGGCTGGGCGCCCAGGTGGCGCCGTCGGTGCCCGTTCCGGGCGGCCCGAGCCGGTCGGTGACCGCCGCGATCAGCTCATCACCACCGAACGGGGCACAGCCGACGTCCTCGCACAGGTGGGCGACCCGGGGCGGGTGCGGCTCGGTCCGGATCAGGGCGTAGAAGGTCGCGACGCCGTAGGCGTCCGCTGGCGGCACCATCAGCCGGCGGCAGATCTCCATCAGCGAACCCTCGCTGACGTAGCCGATCTGCGCCTGCACCGCGGCGAGCGCCGGCAGGAGCAGGTGGCGTTGCGAGCGCGCGGCGTGCCCGCTGCGAACCACCCGGCCGGGCACCTCCACGGTCTCCACATCCGGGACACAGGCGAGGATGACGTCGCGTTCCGCCTCGGTCGGCTGGGCGTCGCTGAAGCGCAGGTCCATACGGTTCAGGCCCCGATCGTGGCTGGGTCGGTCGTGGCAGGGTCGGTCGTGCGGACCTTGTCGAGCGCGACGGCGGTCGCCTTGAACTCCGCCGTGCCGGACTTCGGGTCGTAGGTGTCGATGGTGAGCACGTTGACGTCGGCGGCCTGGGGGTAGTGGACCGCCATGAACGTCAGCCCGGCCCGCATGTCGTGGGTGACCCGGGCGGGCACCTCGATCGCGCCACGCCGTGAGGTGACCCGCACCAGGTCCCCGTCGTGGACGTCCAGCTTGGCGGCGTCGTCGGGTGAGACGTCCAACGTCGCCCAGGTGCGGTTCGGTGAGCTGAACCCACCCGACTGCACCCCGGTGTTGTAGCCGTCCAGGTGCCGACCGGTCGTCAACCGGTAGGGGTAGTGCTCGGTGACCTGGTCGACCGGCGGCACCCACTCGGTCGCGATGAACGGGGCCGGCTGGCCCTCGATCGGATCCTGCCACAACCGGCCGTGCAGGAAGCGGGTGCCGGGGTGATCCTCGTCGGGGCAGGGCCACTGGATGCCGCCGAGCGCTTCCAGCCGGGCGTAGCTCATCCCGCCGTGCATCGGTGAGACGCGACGCAGTTCGTCCCAGGCGGCTTCGGGGGTCACCCAGGACCAGTCGTGCCCGAGCTTGCCGGCCAGGCCCACCAGGATGTCGAGGTCGGTCCGGGCATCACCCGGTGGCGGCATGGCGCGACGGACGCGTTGCACGCGGCGTTCGCTGTTGGTGACGGTGCCGTCGGCTTCCGCCCAGTCGGCCGCGGCCGGCAGCACCACGTCGGCCAGTTCCGCGGTGCGGGTGAGGAACAGGTCCTGCACGACCAGGGTGTCGAGCCCACGCAACAGCGCGCGGGCGTGCTCCACGTCCGCTTCGGAGTCGGCCGGGTTCTCCCCGATCACGTACACCCCGCGCAGGGTCCCCGCCTCCATCGCCTCGAACATCTCCGAGAGGTGCCACCCCTTGGTCGCCGGGATCGTGGCGCCCCAGCGCTCCTCGAACCTGGCGCGGATCGAGTCGTCCTCCACGTCCTGGAAGCCGGGCAGCTTGTTGGGCAGCGCACCCATGTCGCCACCGCCCTGCACGTTGTTCTGCCCGCGCAACGGCACGAGCCCCGAGCCGTACCGGCCGACGTGCCCGGTCAGCAGCGCGAGGTTGATCAGCGCCAGGACGTTGTCGGTCGCGTTGTGGTGCTCGGTGATCCCGAGCGTCCAGCAGATCTGGGCCTGCTCCGCGCTGGCGTACGCGATGGCCGTCTCACGGATCACCTCACCGGGGATGCCGGTGATGGCTTCCGCGCGGTCGAGGGGGTAGTCGGCCACCGTCGCGGCGTACGCATCGAACCCGGTCGTAGCGTGGTCGACGAACCGGCGGTCGACCAGCCCTTCATCGATGATCACCTTGCCCATGGCGTTGGCCAGCGCGATGTCGGAGCCGACGTCGATGCCGAGCCACGCGTCCGCCCACTTGGCGGAGTCGGTGCGCCGCGGGTCGATGGCGTACATGCGGGCGCCGTTGTGGAGCCCCTTGAGCAGGTGGTGGAAGAAGATCGGGTGGGCGGCACGCGCGTT
Organism: Nitriliruptoraceae bacterium; assembly: GCA_007120485.1. GTDB lineage: Bacteria > Actinomycetota > Nitriliruptoria > Nitriliruptorales > Nitriliruptoraceae > SKTG01. The sequence goes on along the minus strand of SKNP01000149.1, from coordinate 6,195 downwards.
CGACCCCCAGAGGAGGACCACGTCGGTGGTCTCGATCTCCTCGTAGGAGCACGTCCCGCCCCCTGCTCCGAAGACTGCCGCCAGACCGGCGACGGACGGAGCGTGTCAGGTGCGGTTGCAGCTATCGATGTTGTTGGTGTCGAGCACCGCCCGCGCGAACCGCTGCGCCAGGTAGTTGGTCTCGTTGCTCGCCTTGGAGCACGAGAACATCCCGAGCGCCCGCGCACCGTGCTGCTCACGCACCTGGTCGAGCCCGGCCGCCGCGCGGTCGAGCGCTTCGTCCCAGCTGGCCTCCCGCAGGTGGCCGCCGTCGCGGACCAGCGGCGTGGTCAGGCGCGGCCGTCGGTCGGCGCCGCCGACCCGGTTGCCGTTCCGACGTCCCATCTCTCGCTCTCCTGCTCCCGAGCGTCGCCGCCCAGGGTCCTGGCTGATCGACCTGCCCGCCACCGTCGGCTCGACGGCGCGGTCACGTCCCGGTGGGCCCGGGACTCCCGCACGCCTCGGACCCGGCATGAGCGTACTCAGCACCGCCAGCGTTGGTGCCAGCACCGGTGCTGATCTCGGGGGGATCCATGCTCACGACGCATCACCGGTACCCGGTTCGATGACGACCGATGAGGTGGCCCGACCGCGCACGTGACCGACGCGGTGAGACGGCAGCACGGATGACCGGCGAGGTGGTCCGGCAGCACAGCTGACCGGCGAGGTGGTCCGGCAGCACAGCTGACCGGCGAGGTGATCCGGCAGCACGGATGACCCGCGAGGTGGTCCGGCAGCACGGATGACCCGCGCCGCCAGGCGCGATCGGCCCGTGGATGACCCGTACCCTGCGGCGCGGACGCCCGGCGGACCCCTCGCCGGCGCCACCGAGGCCTCGCGCCGATGCGCGGGCCACCGACGACGGCACCTGCCGACGGACCTCGGCGGGATCGAGGGAACTCCGATGCGACGCGCGATCAGCCCGGCGACGGCGGTCCTGCTCAGCCTCACGCTCGCGCTCACCGGGTGTGGCGGCGAGGATCTGGACTCCCTCGCGACCGAGGCCTGCGACCTCTACCGGGACCTGACCGACCCCGACGCGTCCGGCGCCGACGTCGACGAGGCGGTCCTCGCGCTGCAGGACCTCAACCAACGTGCCGAGGAGTCCGGGTACAGCGACGCGCAGCTCGAGGACGCGCTCGAGCGCAACTGTCCGGAACTCGCGGACGAGACGTAGCTGGCGTGGGTCGACGAACGAACGCTGAGTGATGCGTCGACACAGTCGTAACTTTGCGTAGTTGCTACGGGCAGCTCCCGCCTCGCTGAGCGCACATCCTCCTGGATCTCAGCCGGTTAATCCCCCGATTCGCGGCGGAATCTCACTACGGTCGATCGCTCACCGTCCGTAGTCAACGACCGGAACGGTCGCCGGTCGGTGGAGAGCCGAGCACAGGGGGAACGATGCGAGTTCGGAGGACGTTCGGACCCATCGCCCTGGTGGCTGCGCTCGCCCTGTCGATGACGGGAGCGGCAAGCGCGACACCGGGCGGGCAGGTGGAGCGGGATGACCCCGCCCCATGGGAGAGGGAGGATCGGCCCAGTAGTGGCGGGTTCATCGATGGTCGGTGGTTCGTGGAGCTGTCGGCTGAGCCCGAGGCACGCGGCGGTGGACCGGCCGCCCACGCCAACGAACGGGCCCAGCTGCAGGCCGAGGCTCGAACCGCCGGCGCGACGTTCACCGAGCGGAGCAGCTTCACGCAGCTGTGGAACGGCTTGACCGTCGAGGCAGACGAAACGGACGCCGCCCGGCTCCAGCAGCTCGACAGCGTCGAGGCGGTCTACCCGGTCGCGGAGATCGAGCGCCCCGATCCGGCGGATGCCGCGCCGGAGCTGGGGTCCGCGCTGGAGATGACCGGCGCCAGCGCCGCGCAGTCCGAGCTCGGGCTCACCGGCAAGGGGCTGAGCGTGGCCATCATCGATACCGGGATCGACTATAACCACCCGGACCTCGGTGGTGACGGCGAGAAGGGCAGGTCCTTCACCGCCGGCAGCGCCGACGATCGCCGACTGACCGATGACGAGGGTGACCCGCACGCCCGGGTGACCTACGGCTACGACTACGTCGGCGACGACTTCAACCCCGCCGACCCCGACGCGCCGCAGGACCCGGACCCCAACCCCGACCCGATGGACCCGCAGGGCCACGGCACGCACGTGGCGGGCATCACCGGCGCGGACGCCGCCGAGGACGATGGGGTCACCGGCGTCGCACCCAAGGTCGACCTGGGTGCGTACAAGGTCTTCGGTCCTGGCTCCACGACGTCCGAGGTGATCGTCCAAGCCCTGGAGGACGCGTACGAGGACGGCATGGACATCGTCAACATGTCGCTCGGTGCCGCGTTCGCCTGGGGACAGGACTACCCGACGACCGCGATGAGCAACGAGCTCACCGCCCAAGGCGTGACCGTGATCAACTCCGCTGGCAACAGCGGAGGTGACGGCACGTGGAGCCTCTCCGCACCGGCCAACGCCCACGACGTCATCAGCGTGGCCAGTGCCGACAACACCGAGATGCTGGCCAACTCCTTCGAGGTGGACGAGCTCGGCACCGTGCCCTGGCAGATCCTGAGCGGAGCGGCGGCACCACCGGAAGAGGGCACATCCGATCCGGTGGTCGCGGCACCCGAGGACGAGGACGGACGTCTGGGCTGCGACGCCGAGGCCTTCGAAACCGACCACTTCGAGGACGCCACCGCCTTGATCGAGCGCGGCGAGTGCCCGTTCGCGGAGAAGTACCTCAACGCGGTCGGCGCCGGCGCGACCGGGGTGGTCATCTACAACAACGTGCCAGGTCTGTTCGCCGGGACGATCGAGGACGCCGGTGTGGAGGGCGCCTGGGGCGTCGGCATCAGCGACGCGGACGGCCAGGCGCTCGTCGCCGAGCTTGACGATAGTGACGAGGAGATCACGCTCGGGTTCACCGACGAGCAGGTTCAAGTAGCGAGCCCGACCGGCGGCCTGGTCTCCGCGTTCAGCTCCTACGGTCAGGACGTGGAGCTGGAGTTCGGTCCCAGCGTCATGGCGCCGGGCGGGTTGATCACCTCGACCTACCCCCTGGAGCTCGAGGGCTACGCGATGCTGTCCGGCACCTCGATGGCGGCACCACACGTCGCGGGCGCCGTCGCCCTGCTGTTGGACGCGGAACCCGACCTCGACCCGCTGGAGGTCCGTGACCGGCTGCAGAACACGGCCGAACCGGCCGTCTGGTCCCTCAACCCTGATGCGGGGCTCCTCGACCACACGTTCCGGCAGGGTGCCGGGATGATCCAGATCGACCGAACGATCGAAGCGGAGCACTCGATCACCCCGGCACAACTCGCCGTGGGCGATGACAGCGCGACCACGACGACGTTCACGGTCACCAACGACAGCGACGACGAGGCCACCTACACCGTCGGCCACGCACCGACGTTGACGACGGCGGTCAGCACCTACGCACCGTCGTTCTTCCTCACGCCAGACGAGATCGTGGACGCACCTGAGGAGGTCACGGTGCCGGCCGAGGGATCCACGGAGCTTGAGGTGACGATCACCGCCCCCGGGCTCGAACTACCGAACCACCAGTACGGCGGGTACCTCACCTTCACGGCTGACGGCGAGGAGGACCCTCAACTCCGTGTGCCGTACGCCGGCTACGACGGTGACTACGCCGACGAGATGGGGCTCCTCGGGTTCTGGAACCAGGTCCTCGACGGGGAGGGCAACCTCACCGGTGCGGAGTTCATCGAGCAGCCGCCGGAGCTCGCGGAGATCGTCGGTACCGACGAGGATGGTGAGCCGATCCTCGAACCGGTCGAGGAGGGCCACACGTTCACCGTCCGCGACGGCGACGAGCCGGTGGTCGACGCGTTCTTCGGGCACTTCCCGCGGCAGATGCAGGTCTACGCCGTCGACGAGGACGACGAGCGTCGCCTGGTCCTCGACGAGGAGTACCTGCCGCGGAGCCCGTGGGCCGACGAGACCTGGGCGTTCCCCTGGGACGGCACGACCGCGGCCGGCCAGAGCGACAACTCGCGGCCGCTCGCCAGCGGGACCTACACCCTCGAGGTCGAGGTGCTGCGAGCGCTCGGCGATCCGGACAACGAGGACCACTGGGACACGTGGACGTCGCCGGAGTTCGAGTTGGACAGTCGTCGCGGCCAGCCAGGCGGACCGGACGAACGTCCCGGTCGTGGACCAGGCAGCAGCGGGCCCGGCAACACCGGGCAAGGCAACACCGGGCAAGGCAACGGTGGTTGACCGGCCCTGAAGGGGCATCACGCGTGGGGCGGGCCGTCAGGCCCGCCCCACGTCGTCGCAGGCCCGGACCGACATGAGCGTGAGCCCAACGACAACGACCAGCAAACGCGCCGACCGCACCGACCCGATCCGGCGGGAACCGACGCAGGTGCACCGTCGTCCCACCGGTCGATGCGACGATGCATCCTGGCCCGGGAACACCGAGCCCGCGACACCGACCCTCGCTGATCGGAGCCACCGTGCTGTCCTGCCGCCAGGAGCTGGACCGACGCTCGACGCGATCCGTTGGTCGCGCCGTCACCGCCGTCCTGGTCGCGGCCGCGCTGACGGTCGTCGGTTGCGCCGACGACGACGGCCCACCCCTGGCGGGCACGTGGCAGCTGATCGAAGGCGTCGGCCCGGACGGCGAGGTCGCGCTCGTCGACGGCTACCCGGTCACGCTCGAGATCGACGGTGAGGAGTGGCGTGGCACGGCCGCCTGCAACACCTACGGCGCGACCGCGACGGTGCACGGCGACCAGGTCGAGATCGACGAGTTGTTCGCGACTGAGATGGCCTGCCCGGAGGACGACGTGATGTCGTCGGAGGCCGCCTACCTGGCCGCGCTCGGAGAGGTCGACGAGGTGGATGTCGACGATGCCGAGGCCGAGGAGCGTGAACTCCACCTGCGAGGCCCCGCCACCCAGCTGACCTTCATCTGGACCGAGACCAGCGCCTGATCCGACGTTCAGGTCTCCAGCCGCTCCCAGTGCGGCAGCCCGTCGTCGCGGTCCCCGCGACGGACCCAGTACCCGACCGATCCGTCGTGCCCGGAGGTCACCATCGTCACCGCCGGGTCGTGGGTGACCAGCCAGGCGAGGGATGGCACCCGGATCCGCTCGGCATCGGTGAGTTCCTCGTCGGTCTCCTCGCCCTGGAACGCGCTCCACCCGCTGAGGGTCCGGCCGTCGCCCAGGTCCCGGCCAGCGTCGTCAGGGACGAACGCCAGCGCCCCGACCGATGCGCCACCATCGACCAGCCGCCCGCTCGCGAACACCGCGACCTGCTCCGCCTCGTCCGCCATCGGATCCCCTCACGATCGACCACTGCGACCCACGTGCGCGGGCGGTCGCAGCGTAATCGCCACCTCGACGTCGCCGGACCGGGCTCAGCCGAGCCAGCCGCCCAGGGCGCCGACCACCGCGGCGGTGCCGCCGATCGCGGTCAGGACGCCGCCAGCGATGGCGAAGTTGGTGTGCCGAAGCACCCGCGTCTGCGGCGGACGGTCGTCGATCCAGGCCCGCTTGGCGAAGCCCAGGTAGCCGCCCTGGTCCCTGAGCGGGCCATGCACCCACAGCTCATCACCGGGGTAGATGGCCACCTCCTCGAGCCCGGAGCGGTGCGAGAGATGCCGTGAGGCGGAGATGATCGGGTTCTCCGACGCCTCGGTCTTCACCGTGCCATCGCGGGTGGCGTACCGCCGACGCACCCGCACGTTGATGTCCCCGATCGCGTTGCTGTCGACCGTGACGCTCCACCTCGGGTCGGTCGAGTCGACCAGCAGGAACGCCGTCGACAGCTTGCCGATGCTGCGCGAGCCACCGCTGCCCTTGCGGCCCTGCCAGCTGCTGCGAGCCCGGACCCACAGGACCGGCTGCTGGGTCACCGGGGAGATCCCGGCCGGTTGCCACGGCTGGGCGATCCCGAACACCGAGACGTCCTTGCCGGGCGCCGCGGTCGACGGGATGCGGACGTCCCGACCGAGCGCGGTCCGGCGCTGCCCCATGTGGTAGCCGGTGAACGCCAGCGGGAGACCGGCGAGGAAGAGCAACGCCAGGAGCAGGGTCGGCACGGCGGTCTCCCCGGGCTCACCGCGGGCCGTCTCGACCTGGCCGGACCGAAGATCGCCGCCGCAGCCGTGGACGCTAGACCAACCTG
>SKNP01000139.1 GCA_007120485.1 Nitriliruptoraceae bacterium | reverse complement strand
TGGCGCCCGGAGTCCGGCCACGCAGGAGAGCTGCCCTGACGTCCCCGCTGCACCGCACCCCCTTGTACGAGGCGCACGTCCGCGATGAGGCGAAACTGGCCCCGTTCGCCGGCTACGAGTTGCCCATCCGGTTCGCCGGCACGCTGGAGGAGCACGAGGCGGTGCGGACCAGCGTCGGGGCGTTCGATGTCTCCCACCTCGGGACCGTCTTCGTCGACGGCCCGCAGGCGGCTGAGGTGATCGGGGCCTCCTTCACCAACGATCCGGCGAAGCTCGCCGATGGCGGGGCGCAGTACACGCTGTGCTGCGACGAGGACGGTGGGGTGATCGACGACCTGATCGTCTACCGGTTGCGCGAGGATGCGTGGCTGACCGTCCCCAACGCGGCCAACGCGTCGGGGGTCGTGGCCACGCTCGACGCGGCGGCCCGCGACCGCGACGCCACGATCCGCGATGAGAGCCTGGACTGGGCCGTGATCGCCGTGCAGGGGCCCGAGGCCCTGGGACTGGTCGACCGGGTGCTGGCATCGCTCGGTACCGCCGGGACGCCAGCGACCTCGACCGCGTCGTTCGGTGTCGCGCCGATCGAGGTCGACGGCGCCCACGGGTGGCTCGCCCGGACCGGCTACACGGGCGAGGCGGGTGTCGAGGTGGTCATCCCCGGCGCGGCCGCGATCCCGCTGTGGGACGCCCTGTTGGCTGCCGAGGTGGTGCCGTGCGGCCTCGGCGCGCGCGACACCCTGCGGTTGGAAGCCGGGCTGCCGCTGCACGGCAACGACCTCTCGCGCGACGTGACCCCGTTCGACGCCCGGCTGGGGTGGGCGGTCAAGCTCGACCGGGGTGCCTTCCAGGGGTCCGCGGCGTTGGCCCGTGCGAAGGAGCAGGGTCCGTCACGTCGGTTGTGGGGCCTGGAGGTCAACGGGCGGCGCCCGGCACGTGAGGGCAACACCGTGATGCTGGACGGTCGGCAGGTCGGCCAGGTCACGTCCGGGACGTTGTCACCGACCCTGGGCCGACCCATCGCCCTGGCCTACCTCGACGCGGACCTGGGCCCCGAGACCCACGTCACGGTCGACATCCGCGGCAACCTCACCGACGCCGAGGTGGTCCGGCCACCGTTCCTGCGTCGCTGAACCGATCCGCGGCGAGCACGCGGGACATCTGAGGCTGCCGGCGGTACGGAGCCGTCGGTCGGCTCAGCGCTCGTCCTTGCGGGGCACCACGACGACCGGGCACTTGGCGTGCACCGTCAACTGCTGGGACACCGACCCGAGCTTGAGCCCACCGAACCCGCCGCGACCGCGGGCACCGACGACCAGCAGGTCCGCCTTGGCGGAACGGTCCATGAGCACGCGGACGGGACGCTCATCCTCGACCACGACCTGGTGGATCCTCACGGACTTGGGTGGCTCGGCGCTCCGGACGATGTCGGCGAGCACCCGCTCGGCTGAGCGACGCGCCTCCGCGGATCGCTCCTCGCGCCACTGTCGCTCGTCGTCGGCGACACGTTGGACCGTGGCTTCCGCCGTCACGAACGACAAGGCGGCCAGGTGGGGGCTGCGCTCACGTTTCGGGGGGTACACATGGATCGCGGTCACCGTGGCGTTCCGACGCGCGGCATCTTGGACCGCCCACCGCAACGCTTCCAGCGCGCTCTCCGAGCCATCGACCCCGACCACGATGTCGCTCACGTCTCACCCTCGTTCCTCCGGATACCTACACGCTAGACGAGCCAGCGCGACCGAGGGCACACCTCCGCCGGCGAACCGCCTCGCGCGGGTCGCATCCGGGGCTACCGTCACGGCCTCACCAGCGCCAGGAGCCTCACCGTGCGGGTCGTGATCGCCCCCGACAGCTTCGGCGGGACGCTGCGCGCCGACGAGGCGGCGAACGCGATCGCCGACGGGTGGCGCCGGGTCCGGGCCGACGACGACCTGCTCCTGCGTCCGATGTCCGATGGTGGTGAAGGCCTGTTGGACGTCGTGGCCACCGACGCGGACGTCCGGCACGAGGTCGAGGTCGCGGGCCCGCACGGCCACCCGCGGGTCGTCACCTGGCTGCAACGGCCCGATGGTTCCGCCGTGATCGAGTCGGCCACGGCCTGCGGTCTGCACCTGATCCCGGCGTCGGCTCGGACCCCCGCGCGCGCGACCACCTACGGGGTCGGGCAACTGGTCGCCGCCGCGGCGGCCCACGGGGCGGATCCGATCCAGGTCGGGCTCGGCGGTTCGGCGAGCATCGACGGCGGCACCGGCGCACTCCTCGCCCTCGGCTACCGCCTCACCATCGCCGATGGCTCCGGGTTGAAGATCGGTGGTGACGACCTGCACCGGCTCGCCGCGGTCGATCGCGGCTGGTCCCGATCGCTGGGCGCCCAGGTGGAGCTCCTGGCCGACGTCACCACGCCGCTGGCGGAGGCCGCGATCCGGTTCGGTCCGCAGAAGGGGGCGGCCGACCACGAGCTCGAGGGGTACACCGAGGCGCTGCGCAGGGTCGCCCGCGTCCTCGAACGTGATCTGGAGGTCGATCCCTCGATCGCCGAGCGGCCGGGTAGTGGAGCCGCGGGTGGGCTCGGCTACGGCTTGATGGCGGCTCTCGGCGCGACGGTGCGACCCGGCGCGGCGGCGGTCGCCGAACTGATCGGGTTGCCGCCGGCGGTGGCGGACGCCGATCTGGTCATCACCGGCGAAGGCCGGCTCGATGCCACCAGCGACCAGGGGAAGGTCGTCGGGGCGGTGCACCAGCTCGCGGAGCAGGCGGACCGACCGACCGCTGCGGTGGTCGGTCAACTCGCCGGCCGGATCGACGGGGTGGACCCGGTCGAACAGGCCGCGGCCGATGGTCCCGGGGATGACCCTGCGGCGGACGTCGCGACGGCAGCCGAGCGGCTCGCCGTCCGGTTCGGGTGACCGTGCTCGGGTTCCGTCCACCCCGGCGCACCACCGAGCGGACATCGGTGCGGTCGCTGCCGACGAGGTCATCGGTACACTCTCGACCAGACCGAGGTGCCCGCTGTTGCCGGCACCGACCATGCGCCGCTCGCCTCGCCGGGAACCGGAAGCGGATCGACCCGATCCGACGACCTACCCGGAGCGTCGAGCGGTGAGCGACCGCCGGAGGACACCGTGAGCGCTGACGCCACCGTGGACACCACCGAGCACGTGATCACCCTGACGGAGACGGCCGCCGAGAAGGTCCGCAGCTTCCTCGAGGACCAGCCCGACGTCGACGACGTCGCGCTGCGCGTCGCGGTGCAGGCGGGTGGCTGCGCCGGCTTCCGCTACGCGCTGTTCTTCG
>SKNP01000250.1 GCA_007120485.1 Nitriliruptoraceae bacterium | reverse complement strand
CCTGGTCGGCTCCCGGCTGCCTGCCGAGGTGGTGCAACCGGCGCGCGACCGCGCTGAGGCGCTGCTGCGTTCGCCCAGTAGCCAGAGTGCGCGAGCCCACGAGGCGATCTACGAGGCCTCCCTCGAGCGCATGCTGCGACTCGGGCAGCAGCTCGGCCGGGCCGAGGACCTCTCCGTCATCGACCCGATGACCGGCGCCTACAACCGGAGGTTCCTCGAGGAGCAGCTCGCCAGCCTCGGTCGACGTCATCCGGACGTCGGCGTCCTGGCCTTCGACCTCGACGGGTTCAAGTCGATCAACGACCGGTACGGGCACGCGGCTGGAGACAGCGCGCTGCGAGCCTTCGTCGAGCTCCTGCGCTCGCACCTGCGCCCACCGAGCATGATCGTCCGGCTCGGTGGTGACGAGTTCGTCGCGCTGATCCCGGGCATCAGCCTCGACGGCGCCCATGCGCGAGCGGAGACGATCGTCCAGGCGGTCGGTGCCCTGCGACTGCCGAGCCCCTTCGAGGAGGTCCGTCTGAGCGTCAGCATCGGCGTCGACCGGCAGCAGCCGGCCCGACTGGATCTGGCCGCCGTCGATGCCGCCCTGTACCGCGCCAAGTCCGCGACGCGGGGCTCGGTCGACCGGGTCGAACACGCCGACGGGATGTTCGCCACCCGCTGACGCGATCAACCCAGCCGATCGTCCGGTGACGGTGGTTGCGGGCCGCCGCCCGGCAGCGCCGGGGGATCGTCAGGGCCACGGTCGCGGCCAGCGCCGCTGCCGGGGTCGTCGCCACGACGCCGGCGGTTGGCGAGGTTCGACGGCCCGCCGACCACCCGCGAGGTGGTATCGCGCACCCTGGCTTCCGCCAGCTCGCTGTGGTGACGCAGCGAGGCCCGGTCGAGTTCGTCCTCGATCACGTCGATCTCCGGCCCCGGCACGGGCGGGAACACCCGCAGCACGGTGGCATCGCGACGGGCGAACACCACGTAGTGGTTGCCATCCTCGCTGGTCCAGCGTCCGACGTAGCCGTCCACGTCCCGCGCCAGCCGGTAGGCCAACACGTGCGGTCGCAGCTGACGGTCGAGCTGCCGGGCGACCGTCATCGCCACCGGCGCGACCTTGATCGCGGTCCGTGCCACCGACCCCCAGGCGACCATCAGACGGCCTCGCTTGGTTCGCGGATCTCGACCGGCTTCTCGGTCACCTCATCGTCGACGATGTCGAACGCGCGGATCTCCGGGTGGTCGCGGTCCTGCAGGCTGACGATCAGGTAGGTCGCCTCCGGGTACGCCGCCAGGCGGATGTCGGTCGCCGAGGGGTACGCCTGGGTGTGGGTGTGCGAGTGGTAGATCGCCAAACCCCAGTCCTCGTCCTCGATCTCGCGCATGGCGCGCAGGAGCTGCCTGGGCTCCATCGAGTAGAAGGTCATCGACCGTTCGGCGTTGTCGATCCCGAAGTGGACGATCCCGCCGTCGTCGCGGACACCGAGCAGGCCGCATACCTCGTAGGGGAAGTCGGACCAGGCCCGTTCGACGAGCAGGTCGAAGGAGGCTCGATCGAGCACGAACGGCTCCGTCGTCGCCGTCCGGCTCGGTATCTGCTCGACCACCTCGGACCTTTCGGATCGGCGGCCGGGCGCGAGCGTCCGTCCCAACCGACGGGGTGCGACGGTACCTCACCGCTACCGTCGGCCCGTGGCGACGACCGACCCGACCGGCGGAGGCCACCCACCCCTGGCCCGTGACACGACGCCACGCCGAGCCACCGACGACGAGGGACCCGATGGCACTCGATACCGACGTCCGCGACCTCGCCCAGGGCCGCAACTTCGCCGCGTTGACCACCCTGTTCGCCGACGGCCAGCCACAGACGCAGGTGATGTGGGTCGACGCCGACGACCAACACGTCCTGATCAACACCGAGGTCCACCGCGCCAAGTTCCGCAACGTTCAGCACGACCCGCGGGTCACGGTGACGATCTGGGACGACGACAACGCCTACCGCTACGCGGAGGTCCGCGGGCGGGTCGTCGAGGTGGTCCGCGGCGACGCCGCCCGCGACCACATCGACGCATGCGCACAGCGCTACCTCGGTCGCCCCTACCCGGCCGAACAGATCGGCTCGGAACGCGCGATCCTGCGGATCGAGGCCGACCGGATCCACCGCAACGGGCTGTAGTCCGACCGGTCGGACCGGCCGAGGCCGTCCGCGTCGTCGATCATCGGTCATCGGTGTCGACCCGTCCCGGGATCGCACCGGCACGGGCTCACCGTCAGGCGTGGACGACGAGGTGCCCCGCAGCGCCCGCGGTCAGCTGTCCGATACGTGCCGCGTCGTGCCCGTCGGCGACCAGCGATGCGACGGCGTCGTCCGCCGCGGCCGCCGGGAGCGCGAGCAGCAGTCCCCCGGAGGTCTGCGCGTCGACGAGCACGATCAGGTCGTCCTCGACCACCTCGCCGGCGGTCTCGAGGTCGCCGCGGAGGTCGTCGAGGTTGCGGGTGGTGCCGCCGGGCACCTCGCCAGCCGCCAGCCGCGCGGCCAGATCCGGCAGCCGCGGCACCGCGCTCGCGGTCACCTCGGCGCTCAGCCCGCTCTCCCGGGCGAGGTTGCGCAGGTGCCCGAGGAGACCGAAGCCGGTGACATCGGTGGCTGCGTGAGCACCGGAGCGGCGGGCGACCTCGGCGGCGAGCGCGTTGGCGCGGGTCATCTCCGCGACCGCCGCGGTGTAGGCCTCGTGGAGCTCACCGCCGGGCGCGATCGCGTCGGCCGGTCGTCGCTTGACCGCCGTGGTGATCAACCCGGTGCCCAACGGCTTGGTCAGCACCAGCGCGTCGCCGGCCTGTCCACCGGCGTTGGTGAGCAGCGCATCCTCGTCGACGTCGCCGATCACCGCCTGGCCGTAGACCGGTTCGGGTCCGTCGATCGTGTGCCCGCCGGCGACGATCCAGCCGCCGTCGATCGCGGCCTCCTGACCGCCGCGGAGCACCTCGCCGAGGATCTCGAGTGGCAGCTGTTCGCGCGGCCAGGCGGCGATCGCCAACGCGAACCGTGGCGTGCCGCCCATGGCGTAGACGTCGCTGGCGGCGTTGACGGCCGCGATGCGCCCCCAGGTGACGGGGTCGTCCACGATCGGGGTGAAGATGTCGACGGTGGCCACGAGCGCAGGTCCGTCCGGACGCCGCCAGACGGCCGCGTCGTCGCCCGTCGCGTGCCCGACGATCAGGTCGGGGTGCGACGGTGGGGTCAGGGGGCGCAGGACCTGCGCCAGGTCACCGGGACCGAGCTTGCACGCTCAGCCGGCGCCGTGGCTGTAGGCCGTCAGCCGTCCGG
>SKNP01000199.1 GCA_007120485.1 Nitriliruptoraceae bacterium | reverse complement strand
TGTTTCTTCCCAAGTAAGTTATCGCAAGAGTAGAGTCGATCTGCTTTAGCCAAGCGGAAGCATATTCTTTTATGCTGGACTCATCATGATCAATAAATTTCGGCTCAGAGTACCCATACTTGTCTGCAATGGATGAAAACTCCATAACCAGATAGTGGTTCGTGCGATCCAACAACGCCGCAACCATGTCTCTTGCATGCGCATCTCCATGTGCCTTGACCCACCAATGATGAACAGAAAGCAACAACACGAGGTCAAAGGGGGGAAGCAGTTCGATATTTCTTCGCTCCAGATTAAACACCCCAAATGCCGGGGTATTGCCGCGATGCAAATCCTGCAGCACACCACGCAGGAAATAGGGGGCCACGTCGATTCCCACGCAGAATTTCCCCTGCTCGGAAAAATGCTTGGTGATCAGCCCCTCATTGCAGCCGATATCGAGAACGCTTCCAACCCTTGCCAGGTCTACCCCGGTCATGATGCGGTCGATTTTTTCTTTCGGATAACGTTGGCCCTGGTAATCTCCGCCATGGAACAAAAACATTCGGTCAATCAGCCAGTGTTTGAACCGTTTTTTCAACGAACGAATAATGTTGGCCATATTGTATTTATCTCAACGGTAAGAATAGAGCATGAACAAAGGGCCATTATCGATCCGCTAATGGCTCACGACCCGGGACCCAGGCCCAAGTTGGATGGCGCGCCACGCCGGCATCACCGTTCGTCCCATCTGACATCAGCCAGACCATAGGCGCAAGCCGTTCTTTGGCCGTCAAACCGGCCAAGGGTTTCGGCGGGTCAGCCGGCCAACGACGAGTAGACAGCCTGCAGGTCGTCTATAGCCTCCCGAGAAAATCGCCTTTCTGCGATCTCCTTCGCGCTTGCGCCCATCGAGGTCCTCAGGCCCTTGTCTGAAATCAACCTATCGACATATTTCCTCATCGCGTCGAGATCGTCTCGCGCCACGAGGAACCCCGTTTCGCCATGTGACAAGAATTCTTTGTTGCTACCGGTGTCGGTTGCCACGACCGGTTTGCCACACACGCCAGCTTCCAGGAGCACGGCCGGACAGGGCTCATCGACTTGTGACGGCATCACGATGATATCCGAAGAAGCGTAGATATTCTCGATATCCTCCCGGTAGCCCAAGTACCGTATGCGCCCATCCTGCGCAACCAGATCAGCGATCTCCTCCTCGGTATAGCTGTCCGGGGTCGAGCGGCCGACACGTTGCCCAGTCATGAGGAATCTGACATGTTCCTGCTTCAGCGCCGTTGCCAGGGCGACAAACATCGCGACACCCTTTTCCCTCCGTGTCCGCCCAACAAAGCTCACGGTCACGTCAGTTTCGGCGAGACCTAACTCGTTGCGGATGTCCTTGCCGTGCCCGAATTTCTCGAGATTAACCAGATCGTATACGGTCCTCGTTGGAACTGCCCCGGTGTCGGATTGATCCGCAAGGTATTCGGAACACGCAAGCATCAGCGTGGACCATCGCAAGCCGGGTGAAGCCTTACGCACGATACGCTGACAATGCGTTACGACGGGAATCCGTAGCAACCGTGCCGCGAGGACTTCGGCAGGGCGCCATCCGAGGCACCCATGGTTTAGGTGAACTATTTCGATAGATTTGCGGCGAAAAAAAGCTGCCGCTCTCATGAACCGCGCCAAAGACCGGACCGGGTTTTGCTCGTTGGGGTTGGCCGGCCACTCGTGGTACTCGATACCGCGTTGGTCTAGTTCCTCGCAGATCGGCCCTCGGCCCGAGAGCATCACGATCGGTTCGAATCGCTCGCGATCCAGACCCCGCAGGATATTGAACAGGATGCGACTGGCGCCACCCCAGTCACCATGCGTCCCGACAAAGTAACAGACATTCTTCGGCATTTAACTACACCAGTTGTCATTGTTTCCACGCGCGCGAAAGCACGCGAAGGGCGGCAGCCTGCGCCATTGGCCATAGTCGGATCGACAATCTTTTTTTTCTTGTTCAAACATAAAGTCCGGCAGTCGCCACCAATGCGATGAGATTTACTGTGCGCCCGTTATCAATGAGCGAAAGAGCAATGTCGTGGACCCGGCGCGTCGAAGGCTCTTTGCGGGCGCAGAAGAAAGAACCATGGATCGGTCATAAAAGTGACACAATATGGTCATCAAGGCAATGGTATAAAGTCGACTGATCCGGGATGCCGCTGCGCTGGGAAGGACCGTTTTCGAGAGATACTGGAGCGGAGCCCGTGCAGCGGGGCGCTCCCCCAGCCCTGAAACGCGGCGCTGTCCGGCCCCCGAGAATTTTTTGAATCGGGCTCTCGGCAGCGCGAGGGGCACCCGCGGTCCACGGGGCCGTACAAGCACCAATGCCAACGATGCCCTTGAGACCGCGCTCAGGGGAACCCGGATTGCGGTAATCTCGGTGCAATCTGCCACTCACAGATCAGCCATCTTTTCGCCAAATGACCAAACCGCGCCTATTTCCTGCGTCCCGCAAGTCCCTCAACGAATGGAGTACCCGCCGCAAGGCGCAGCAGCGCCTCTCTGAACTCGAACGGTTTCTCCGCACACAAGACCCGATCCTCCTCGTGCACCAGATGGGTCGCGCCGGCTCGATGACGACCGTCAACTCACTGCGCAAGGCCGGCGTTGGCCTGCCGGTCTACCACACGCACTGGTTGAACCCAGAGAGCGTGGAGAAGCGTCTGCAATGGGTCCGCGACCGCCCTGAGTCGCATCGGCCGCTGAACGTACGTGTCGGGCAGAAACTGGCTGCGGAGCTGCAACAGCATGGAACCGCGCGTCGGCACTGGAAGATCGTGACCATCTGCCGTGAGCCGATCGCCCGAAACGTTTCGGTTTTCTTCCTGAGTATCGACGCCTTCGTGAAGGACTTCGATCAGCGCTTCAGGCGCGGCGAACTCGATCACGCCAAGCTCCTCGAGATCTTCCTGGAGCGATTCCCCCATGACCAGCCGCTGGACTGGTTTGATCGCGAGATGCGAGATGTCTTCGGCATCGACATCTACACGGAACCGTTCCCCCAGGACAAGGGTTATCAGATCCTGCGGACCGAGCGCGTGGACGTGCTGGCCGTCAAGCTCGAACAGCTGAACCAGTGTCACGCGGATGCCTTTCGCGATTTCCTCGCCCTGGAGGTAGAGGGACTTGCACAGACCCACGTGACAGAAGAGGATCCCGACCGGACGATGTACAAGGACTTCGTGCGCCAGGCGGTCTTGCCGGACGAATACCTCGACCGCATGTACCAGTCCCGCTTCGCCCGGCATTTTTACACGGACGCCGAGATCGCTGGATTCAGGAAAAAAT
>SKNP01000148.1 GCA_007120485.1 Nitriliruptoraceae bacterium | reverse complement strand
GTGAGTTCGTCGCTGAGTTCGCTGAGCC
This sequence comes from Nitriliruptoraceae bacterium, assembly GCA_007120485.1. Lineage (GTDB taxonomy): Bacteria > Actinomycetota > Nitriliruptoria > Nitriliruptorales > Nitriliruptoraceae > SKTG01. Next base: position 3,298 of record SKNP01000148.1, on the reverse strand, counting down.
GCTGCCGCGTGCTCTCGAGCCGTTGCTCGTGGTTGGCGGCCAGCAGCTCCACCTCGTCAGCGCCGAGCTCGTCGAGCTCCGCCCGTGCGGCCGCGACCGCGGCGTGCGCCTCCTGCGCAGCCTCGGTCGCTTCGCCCAGGCCCTGCTCCAAGGCGGCGTCGGCGGCGCGTTCGCGTTCGGCGGCCAGCCGGGCTCGCAGCTGTTCGAGCCGCCGACACGCTCCCGCCAGCTCGGTCTCCATGACCGTGACCTGGCCCTGCAGCTGCTGGACCTCCGCTGCCAGGGCGTCGCGTTCCCGGCGGGCCTGGTCGGCGTCCGTGCGGGCGGCCGCCTCCGCGGCTTCCAACTCGACGAGCCGGCCCTCGACGGTGTCGACGTCCAGCGTCAGCTGCGGGGCGGCTCCGTCCGCACGCTCCTGGATCCGCGACTCCAGCCCGTCGAGCTCCGCCGAGCGGGTGCGCAGCAGCTGGTCGAGCCCCTCGCGGGTCGACCCTTCGAGTTCCCGCTCGATCCGCCGGTCACGTTCCTCCAGCGCCCGCCGGTGCGCACGCTGCTCCTCCGCGAGGGCGTCCGCCGCCGCCTTGCCCTCGACGCCGATCTGCCGGCAGGCTGCGGTCAGCTGCTCCCTCGCACGAGCCAGTTCGGCCTGTCGGTCCGCCAGTGACGTCCCGGACCGCACGGCGACGTCGAGGTGGTCGGCCAGCGACACCTGCCAGGTCTCCGGGACCGGCTCCTCCAGCGTCTGACCGGCGACGAGCGTCCGGACGTCCCCGTCGACCCGCACCTGCAGGTCCTGATGTGCGGTGACGGTCACGACGGGCGCCGCATCGCCGAGACGTGCTTCCGCGACGCGGACGGCCTCGTCCGCGTCGCGGACGGCCTGGAGCTGGTCCTCGTCGACCGGGTTGGCGGCCAGGGCTGCCTCGGCCGCACGGGCCTCCTCCTGCGCCTTCTCGATCCGCTGCCACCGCGCACGCAGGGTCTCCAGCTCGCGACGGCGGCGTCCCAGCTCCGCGAGGTCCTTGGCCGCATCCCGGGCGTCGCGTGCCTCGAGCTCGCGTTGCTCGGCGGCACGGACCTGCTCGGCCAGCTGCGCCAACCGTTCCTGCCGTTCGGTCAGCCGCTCGCGGGCGCGTGCCGCGGCGGGTTCGTCGGCGGCGATCGTCCGTTCCGCGTCGTCGACCTCGGCCGCGAGCTCCAGGCGTTCGTCGCGGTCACGGCGTCGACGCTCCACCTCGCCGTCGGCGGCCTCCGCTCGCGCCTCCAGGGTGGCCACCTGCTCTCGCAGCTTGGCGACCCGGTCGCGCCGCTGACGGTGCTCGGCCAGTTGCGGCTCGAGCGTGGCCAGCTCCTCGGTCGCCTCACGCTGCTCGCGGGTGAGCTGGTCGATCCGGGCGACGTCCGCTTCGAGGGCGTCGGCCGTCGCGGCGAGCTCGTCGCGATGCGCTCGCGCGGCCGCCACCTGTGCCTCGGCGTCCTTGAGGACCTTGCCGTCCTGACCCTTGGGCGTGTAGTAGCGCTCGAACTCCTGGCGGATGCGGTCGAGCAAGGCGTCGTCGCCGCCGTCGCCGGTCCCTCCAGCGATCTCATCCAGCCGCCGGGCGAGGCTGCCGCTGGCCCCCAACGTGAGGCTGTCGAGGGCGCGCCCCTGGCGGAACCGCAACGCCTCGTACAACGCCAGGTCGGTGTGCTGTCCGAGCAGCTCGCGCAGGCGGGCGTGGGCGTCGTCACCGGTGAGTTGCTCGTGTCGCGGCGCGTGCACCTCCAGCTCGGTCATGGTCTGCCGGTTGAACCGCTTGCGGACGGTGAGGTGGACCGGCCCGCAGGACAGCTCGGCCTCCACGAAGCTGCCGACGTCCTGCCCGGCCGGTTGCAGGTCGCGGACGGCCTGCTTGCGGGTCGAGTCCTTCTCGCTCAGCAACAGGTCGAAGGCGTCGAGCAGCGTCGTCTTGCCCGACTCGTTGGGCGCCTCGATCACGGTCACCCCGGTCGGGGCGAGATCGACCGAGGCGTGGGCGAGGCCGCGGACGTGCTCGACGGTCAGCCGGTGCAGCTTCATCGCGACCCTCCGTCGCTGGCCAGGCGGACCAGCAGGCCGAGCGCGTCCGTCGCGGCGGACGCGTCATCGCCGGCGCCGGAGGCCTGCTGCAGCAGCGCGTCACGCGCGTCCGCGGCGTAGCCGCTCAGCGGCAGCTCGGAGAGGTCGTCGTCGCTGGGACGGACCGCGACGTCGCGGTGGCGCTCCGGATGTTCGACCGCGGCGAAGGTCAGCGCCCGGTCCTCCAACAGTTGGTCCAGCCGCGCCAGCTGCCGCAGGTCGAGGGTGCCTTCGAGCTTGACCTTCACGATCGAGCGGGCTGGATCCTCGATCGCGTCCAGCCGGGACTCGAGTTCGTCGAGGTCGCCCGCATCGTCGACCGCCTGCACGAGCTCGTGGAAGCGCCAGGTGCCGACCGGGACCCGCTCGACCGACGGCGGGTCGGGATCGAGGTCGACGATCGCGCAGGTCCCCGGGTCCTCTTCCGGGTAGGCCGTCGGCTCCGGTGCCCCCGAGAACCACACGCGGCCGGTCCGGCCGACGGCGGTGAACGAGTGACGGTCGCCGAGCGCGACGTAGTGGGCCCGACCCTCCTCGATCGCGCGCTCGACCCGGTCGAGCCCGATCCCGCCGGCCACCTCGAAGCTGCCGCTGACCTCGCCGACGCTGCCGTGCCCGACGACGACCCGGCGGGGGCCATCCGCGTCGGCGGGGGCCAACGCCTCACAGGCGTCGGCGACCAGGTCCGCCAGCGGCCGCTTGCTGCGCCAGGGGGCACCCACCACCTCGACGCCAGCAGCCGGGGTCTGCGGGGTCGTGTCGGTCAGGACGTGGACGTGCGGCGGGCAGGCGTCGACGAACCGTGGGTGGCGGAAGACCGACGCGTGGTCGTACGGGTCGTGGTTTCCGGGCAGCAGGTACACCGGGACCGTGAACCGGCCCAGTTGCTCGAGGGCGCGGGCGACGGTGCGCTCGTCCGGCTGGTTGGTCTCGAACACGTCCCCGGCGACGACCGCGAACGCGCAGCCGCGCTCGTCGGCCAGCGTCGCCATCGCACCGATCACGTCCAGCCGCGCCTGGTCGAAGCGCACCTGGGCCTCGCCCGCCAGGAAGTGGCGGGTCATACCCAGCTGCCAGTCGCTGGTGTGCAGGAACCTCACGGGGCATCCGCTCCCTGGGACGGCCGTCACCGCGGCGGCTGACCGCGGAGCCTGCACCCTAACGACGCGGTGTGACCGCAGCCCTCACGGTCGGCCGCGC
>SKNP01000013.1 GCA_007120485.1 Nitriliruptoraceae bacterium | reverse complement strand
GCGCTGGACTCGTCTGCTACCTTCCGCGACCTTATGGCGAAGAAGACCGCATTCAAGAAGGCCGAGCTCAAGACCCGTCGGGAGGAGCTCGAGGCCGAACGTGCCTCGCTCCTCGGGCAGGTCGCCGATCTCGATGCCGAAGCCGACGTCAACAACTGGCGCGAGGGCGGGTTCGATGACGACCCCGCCGACGCCGGGTCGGCGAGCTTCGAGCGCGAGACCGCGCAGTCGTTGAGCAAACACGCCAAGGACCTGCTCACGCAGATCGACGATGCGTTGCGCCGCATCGACAACGGCACCTACGGGATCTGCGAACGCTGCAAGGAACACATCGAGAAGGAACGTCTCGAGGCGATCCCGTACGCACGGCTGTGCATGGACTGCAAGCGGCGCGACGAGACCGGCCGCTGAACGGCGTGACCAGCGAGCCCACCGTCGCGACGGACGCCGAGCCCCACGCGCACCCGTACGCGGTGCCGGTCGGCGCCATCGTGGCCGCCGCGTTCGTGGTGCTCGATCAGGCGACCAAGGAACTCGCCGAGCGGTTCCTCGAGCGCGGGCGGTTCGTACCCTTCCTGGGTGACTCGATCGGGTGGGAGCTGGTCTACAACCCCGGTGGGGCGTTCGGTCTGCCGGCGCCCTCGTGGATCTTCCTGGTCGTCACGGTCGTGGTGGTCGTCCTCGTCGCGCGGGTGCTGCCCCGCACGCGGTCGTTGCTGGCCGCCTCGGCGTACGGCCTGTTGTTGTCCGGAGCGGTCGGCAACGTCCTCGACCGGCTCTTCCGGCCGGGCGATCCGGACGGTGGGATCGGTGACGGGTGGGTGGTCGACTTCGTCGCGTGGGGCGGCTTCCCGCGGTTCAACGTGGCGGACAGCGCGATCACGGTCGGGTTCGCCCTGCTGGTGCTCGCCCTGCTGCTCGAGGAGCGCGCCGAACGGCAGCGCGCGGCCGTGACGGTGGCGGGGGACCCGGTGGCCGGGGTGGACGAGTCCGAGGGCCGTCACGACACCAGCGAGGCCGTCAGCGACACCGCGAGCGACGACGCGAGCGACGAGCCGACCGAGCTGCCGGGAGACGCGGACGGCGGTGACGGTGGCTCCCCCGACGATCGCGATCGCCCCCCGACGTCGTGACCCGGTTCGAGGCGACCGACGACGAGGACGGACAGCGGCTCGACGTCGTCCTCGCGGCACGCCTCGCGACGTCCCGCAGCCGCGCGGCCAACCGCATCGCCGCGGGCGAGGTCCGGGTCGACGGGCACGTCGTCGGCAAGCAGCAGCGGCTGCGCTCTGGGCAGCGCATCGAGGTGGCCGACGCGGCGGCACCGGCCCCGACGACGGCGCCACCGCTGCCACCGATCCGCTACCGCGATGACGACCTGCTGGTGCTCGCCAAGCCACCCGGGCTGGTCGTGCACCCTGGCGCCGGCCACCGGGGCGACACGCTGGTGGATGCGTTGCGCGCCGCCGGCATCCCCCTGGCGCCGGTCGGCGACGCCGAGCGTCCCGGCATCGTGCACCGCCTGGACCGCGATACCTCGGGGCTGTTGCTGGTGGCCTCGACCGAGCGGGCCTACACCGGGCTCGTCGATGCGCTTCGCCAGCGCACCGTCGAGCGGCGCTACCTCACGATGGTCCAGGGGATCCCGGCGTCGCGCCGAGGACGGATCGAGGCACCGATCGGTCGTCACCCCCGAGATCGCACCCGGTTCGCCGTCGTCGCGGAGGGCAAGCCGGCGGTCACGCGCTACGAGACGGTCGCGACCGCGGCGGTGCCACCGGCGCGTCGCGAAGGGTTGGGGACCGCGGACGCGTCCGCCACCGCGGCGCGTGTCGGCGACCTCGCGCTGCTGGCCTGTCGCTTGGAGACCGGGCGGACCCATCAGATCCGGGTGCACCTCCAGGAACTCGGGCACGGCATCGTCGGCGATCCGACCTACGGCCCGCGCGGACCGGTCGGGGTGTCGGTGCGGCGCCCGTTCCTGCACGCCGCATCGTTACGGCTGGCGCACCCGATCAGCGGGGAGGCGCTCGCGTTCACCGAGCCGCTCCCGGACGACCTCGCGGCCGTGCTCCGGACCCTGGGGCTCGAGGACGAGGTCGTGCGGTGGTACGGGGACCTCGAGCGCTGACCCCGCGCCGGCGGTGCAGCGGCGCCCGGAGCGCGGTCGCCTCCGCGCCCGTGGCCGACGGCGCTGCTAGGGTCCCGGACGACGAACCACAGGCGTGTGGTTCTTCCCCGTCACACGCCGACGCCACCCCCGGCACCGCCCGTCACGCACGGCCCGCCGAGCACGGTCTGCCAGGCACGGTCCGGCAGACCCGGTCCACCGGTACGTGTGTGCGCGGGTCGGCAACGGCCGTCACCGTCGGTCTCGGCCCCCCGGGCTCCGGTCCGCGGTCGGCTCGGCCAGCGGCGCCGGTGGGCGGCGGGTTCGCCACCACCCAGCCCGTCCCGGGCCCCTGACCACCGGGACCCGCCATCACGACCGGGGAGCGGCACGTGGCCGACGACTTCGTGCACCTGCACGTCCATACCGAGTACTCGATGCTCGACGGGGCGTCGCGCATCGACGACCTGTTCGAGCACGTGGCGCAGGATGGCCAACCCGGGGTCGCGATCACCGATCACGGGGTGCTGTTCGGTCTGGTGGACTTCTTCCGTGCCGGACAGAAGGCCGGGGTGAAGCCCATCCTGGGCTCGGAGCTCTACCAGGCGATCGGCTCCCGCCACGATCAGCAGACCGGCGGTTCCGACGGTCGCCAGCGGTACTACCACCTGACCACCCTGGCGGCCGACGACACCGGCTACCGCAACCTCGTGTCGCTGTCCACGCGAGCCTTCCTCGAGGGGCACTGGTACAAGCCACGGGTCGACAAGGAGCTCCTCGCCGAGCACAGCGAGGGGATGGTCGTGCTCTCGGGCTGCCTGGGGTCGGAGGTCAACCAGGCGCTGCTCAAGGGTGACGAGACCGAGGCCAAGCAGGTCCTGTCGGACTTCAAGGACATCTACACCGCCGAGCGCTTCTTCGTCGAACTGCAGGACCACGGCATCGAGGAGCAGAAGCGCACCTGGCCGGTGCTGGAGAAGCTGGCCGGGCAGTTGGGCCTGCGCACGGTCATCACCAACGACTCCCACTACACCAACGCGGCCGACGTGCAGGCCCACGACGCGTTGCTGTGCATCCAGACCGGCTCGAAGATCTCCGACCCGGATCGGTTCAAGTTCCACGGCGACCAGTTCTACATCAAGACCTCGCGGGAGATGCGCGAGGAGTTCCACGCCTACGCCAGCGCGCTGGACGCGACCCTCGACATCGCCGAGATGTG
>SKNP01000424.1 GCA_007120485.1 Nitriliruptoraceae bacterium | reverse complement strand
AGGTCTCCACCGCCAAGCTGTTCGCCACCGAGGCGTCGGTGCGCTGCGCCGACCGGGCGGTGCAGGTCCACGGCGGGTACGGCTACATCGACGAGTACCCGGTCCAACGCCTGCTGCGCGACGCCCGGGTCACCACCCTCTACGAGGGCACCAGCCAGGTCCAGCACCTGATCATCGGGCGGCTGCTGACCGGCCACAGCGCCTTCTGACCCTGGCGCGCCACGACCGACGCGTCCGCGACCGCTCGGAGGTCCACGGTGGGATTCGACCTACACACCCACACCACGTGCTCGGACGGCACCACCACGCCGGAGCGCAACGTCGCCGACGCGTTGGAGCTCGGCCTCGAGGGGTTGGGTGTCACCGATCACGACACCACCGAGGGGTTCGAACGCGCGCGCCGCGCCGCGGACGGCACGCCGCTGGAGCTGGTGCTGGGCACGGAGTTCTCCGCCGAGCTGGACGGCGCGTCGGTCCACGTCCTCGGGTACTGGATCGACCCCGGGTACGGCCCCCTGATCGACGAACTCGACCGGCTGCGCGACGAACGGACCGATCGAGCCCGACGGATCGTCGAGCGGTTCCACGCCCTGGATGTCCCGATCACCTTCGACCGGGTCGCCGAACTCGCTGGTGAGGCGCCGATCGGTCGCCCCCACATCGCCAAGGCGGTCGTCGAGGTGGGCGCGGCCGCCGACGTGCGGGAGGTCTTCGACCGCTACCTCGCCGACGGCGGGCCGGCGTACGTGGAGAAGCATGCGGTCACCCCGCGACGGGCGATCGAGCTGTTGGTGGCCGCCGGTGGGGTCGCCGTGCTCGCGCACCCCGGGCTGTACGGGCCCGGAGACGAGGGGCTGGACGCCACCGTGATCGAGCGCATGGCCGCGGCCGGGCTCGCCGGCATCGAAGCCGACCATCCCGATCACGACGATGAGCAGCGACGGGCCTACCGCGACCTCGCCGCCGGGCTGAAGCTCGAGGTCACCGCCGGCTCGGACTACCACGGGGAAGCCAAGGAGAACCGGCTCGGCAGCGCGACCACCCCACGGGAGGTCGTGGAGCGGCTGCGCGGGTGGGTCCGAGGCTGACGCAGCGTCGCCGGATCGCGACCCTGGAGCCACCGGCCTGATCCATCGGCCTGATCCAGCGGCCTGGATCACCGACCTGATCCACCGGCCTGGATCACCGACCTGTCCGAACGGACGGGGTCGACGGTACAGTGGCCACGACCGGGTCGAGAACTGGTCGAACGAACGCGTCGTGCGCGAGACTGTCCGCGGACCCGGCCGCATCCGGCTGGACGTCTGTCAGCCGTACCTCCGGGGGAGGAGCCAGCGTGGAAGCCCGTCAGCCGCAGAAGGCACAGAAGATCGTGCCCGTCCCGACGCTGCACTTCAGCGAGGGCTCCCTCGCTGGGCGCGTGGTCCGCCTCGACCAGGACGTGGCCACCATCGGCCGGCGGGAGGACAACAGCTACGTCGTCCCCGACCCTCGGGTCTCCCGCGTCCACGCGGAGATCCGCAAGGAAGCCTCGGCGGTGATCATCACCGACCTCGGATCGTCCGCCGGCACCAAGGTCAACGACGAGGACCTCGAGGGTCCCCGGGTCATCCGTCACGGCGACCGGGTCAGCCTCGGTCCGGTCACCGCGACGTTCGAGGACCCGGCGGCCGCCTCGCAGGCCGAGGACGCCACCATGGTGTTCGACGTCCCGAAGGTCGAGACCGGCCCCCACCTCTCGCCCCGGCAGCAGCAGGTGCTCGAGCTGATGGCCGACGGGCTCACCAACTCGGAGATCGGCGAGCAGCTCGGCGTGACCGAGCGCACCGTCAAGGCCTACGCCCAGGAGCTGTACGACAAGCTCGGGGTGCGCAACCGGGCCGGCGCCGTCGCCGAAGCGGCCAAGCTCGGTCTGCTCTGACGGACCGGTCGCGTCCCGAGGTAGCCTCGGGGTCAGGGAACGACCGGACCGCCAGCGCTGGTAGGAGGCGTCGATGACCGCCACGGTCTACGCCGTCGCCAACCAGAAGGGCGGCGTCGGGAAGACGACGACCGCGCTGAACGTGGCGGCCGCCATGGCCGAGCTCGGCGCCGCCGTCCTCGTCGTGGATCTCGACCCCCAGGGATGCCTGACGTTCTCGCTCGGCTACGACCCGGACTCCATCGAGCCGTCCCTCAACGACACGATCGTGGGCCGGACGTCCATGGCCGACACGATCCTCCAGCACGACGAGGTCGACGTCGTCCCCGCGAACATCGACCTGGCCGGGGCGGAGGTCACGCTGCTGTCGCGGACCGGTCGCGAGTACCTGCTCCGCGGCGAGCTGAGCGAGCTGCTGGACAGCTACGACATCGTGCTCATCGACTGTGCACCCTCGTTGGGCGTGCTCACGATCAACGGGCTCACCGCCGCTGACGAGGTCCTGATCCCCGTGCAGTGCGAGACGCTCTCGCACCGTGGTGTGGCGCAGCTGCTGGACACGATCGAGGACGTCAAGCGGCTCACCAACCGCGAGCTGGTGGTCCGCGGTGTGATCGCCACGATGTTCGATGGCCGGACGCGGCACGCGCGCGAGGTCCTGCAGGATCTGCTGGCCCGTTACGAACTGCCCCTGGTGGGGCCGCCCGTGCGCAAGTCGATCCGGTTCGCGGAGTCCCCCAACGTCGGGGCGACCCTCGTCGGCGCCGGCACGGACGTGCCGGGGGCGTCGGCCTACCGGGCGATCGCCCGGGAACTGCTCGCCCTCCCGGTGGACCCGGACCTCGCCGCGGGTGCTGGCTGGAGCGACGAGCAGCGCGATGCCGCGCTCGGGTTGGTGAGGGAGGGCGAACGGTGACCTCCGACGACCGTCGTCCCGGGACCTCCGCGGCGTTCGACCGCATCAGCTCGCCGCGGCCGGGGACGGCGGAGGGCCGCGACGGGTTGGGCAAGGAGGCGCTGTACTCCACCTCGCCGTCGGCGGCGCCGACCTCACCGGTCGACGCGTGGTGCCGCCGCTGCGACGTGCCGTTCGGGGTCTCGGTCGGGCTGCTGGTCCGCCTGCTGGTGCCGCCGTTCCTGATCGACCCCGTGCGGCGACGGGTGTGGACGCGCTGCCCAGCCTGCGACCGGTACGCCTGGATCCAGCTGCGGACCGGTCAGGCCCTGCGGGTGCTGCTCGACCGCGACCCCTCGCGCTGATCCCGACGGGTGACGGTCACGGCAGGTGCTCGACCTTGACGCGCCGGGCGAGCTGCGGCTGACCCTCACCACGGGCATCGGCGCCGCGCGCGCGGACCCGGGTCGCCGGTGCGTCGCCGCCACGGTCCTGACCGCCGCCGCCACGGTCCT
>SKNP01000497.1 GCA_007120485.1 Nitriliruptoraceae bacterium | reverse complement strand
TCGGCGCAAGGATCGGTTGCCGTCGATCGATCCGAGGTCGTCGGTGGGAGGCACGCGCTGATGAGGAGCGGTAGGTGAGGATCGTCCGTGCGCCGTCCGTCGACGGGTTGGCGGCGGAGCTGACCAGGTCGTTGGCGTCGGCCCGGCCGAACGATCCCATGATCCCGGTGCGCATCGCGGTGCCCAGCCGCGGGATGGAGCGCTGGCTCACCCAGCGGCTCGCTCACTCGCTGGGCGCGGCCGGAGGCGAGGCCGGCGTCTGCGCCAACGTCGACCTGCCGTTCCCCGGCACCGTGGTCCGGGAGGTGCTCGCGTCCGTGCTCGGCGGCGTGGCCAGCGACGACGATCCCTGGTCGGCGGAGCGGCTGACCTGGCCGGTGCTGCACCACCTCGACGACCTGCCCGCCGATGCCATCCACGCACCGTTGCGCGCCCACCTGCGCGACGGCGACGGACACGTGGACCGCCGCCGGTTGCCGCTGGCCCGACGGATCGCCGACCTGTTCGACCACTACGCGATGCACCGCGCGGACATGGTCGCTGGCTGGGCGGACCCGACCACGCCGGACCTCGACGGGGAGGGCAGGCCGCTCGCGCCGAACGTCGCATGGCAGCCGGTGCTGTGGCGGACCTTGGCCGAGCAGCTCGAGGTGGCCAGCCCGGACGTGCGCTTCGCCCGCGCACGCGACGCCCTCGAACGGGGCGCCATCGCCCGACCGCGCGATCTGCCCGAGCAGGTGACGATCTTCGGCGTGCTGTCGCTGCCACCGTTGCACCTATCGTTGCTGGATGCGCTCGCCGTCCACCGTCCGGTCGAGGTCTTCGCGGTGACCCCGTGCCCGGCCTGGACCGCGTCGTCGGGTCCGATGGCCGCGCCGGTCGGGGAGATGTCGCAGGGGACGTCCGAGCAGCCGTCGGAGGTGCCACCGGGCAGCCACCCCCTGCTGGTCTCGTGTGGGATCGGGGCACGACATGCGGCCGCCGCGCTGGCGCCGTACGCCGACGGGCCGACGGGGGTGTCGGCGGAGCCGAACGACCCGGCGACGGCCACACCGTCACCGGCCCGTGCGCTTGGGGTGCTCCAGGCCGATCTGCGCGCCGACCGGGCACGCGGGGACCGTCACGTCGATCCCGTGGTGCTCGCGCCCGACGATCGCTCGATCCAGGTCCACGCGTGCCACGGTGCGATGCGTCAGGTCGAGGTGCTGCGTGAGGTGCTGCTCGGGCTCCTCGACGACGACCCGTCCCTGGAGCCACGCGACATCGCGGTGCTGACCCCGGACATCGCGGCGTACGAGCCGATCATCCGGGCCGTGCTCGGCGACGGTGACCGTCCCGGCGACGACCCGCGTCACGGCGTGCCGACCCTGCCGTTCCGCGTCGCTGACCGGGCGGTCCGCGACGACAACGACGTCGCACAGGCGCTGCTGACGGTGCTCGAGCTGACCACGGCCCGGGTGGGGGCCTCCGCGGTCCTCGACCTGCTGCGGAGCACACCCGTCGCCACCCGGTTCGGGCTCACGGCGGCGGACGTCGCGCGGCTGCCGGAGTGGGTCCTCGGGACCGGTATCAGCTGGGGCATCGACGCCGACCACCGGCGTGAGCTGATCGACCTGGAGGACGCGACCCACACCTGGCGGGCCGGGCTCGATCGGCTCACCCTCGGCGCCGCCATGGCCGACGACGGCACCCGGCTGGTCGCCGGCGTCGTGCCGTACGACGACGTCGAAGGCAGCCACGTCGACCTGCTCGGTCGGCTGACCATCGCCACCGACGCGCTGTTCAGGCGGCTGCGTGACCTGCGTGCTCCTCGCACCGTCGCGGCGTGGCGCGACGCTCTCGACGCGACCGTGACCGCCCTGTTCGATCCCGGTGCCGGGGTGCGCCGCGACCCGTTGCTGACCGCGCAGCTGGCCGCCGTCCGCGAGGCGCTCGCTGACCTCGTCGACCTCGCCGCCGGCCCCGACGGTCGCCCGTCGGAGGTCGTGCTCACCTTGGAGGAGATCCGCCTCGCGCTGGGGGAGCAGCTGGGATCGACCAGCGGTCCGGCGCGGTTCGGTAGCGGTGCGATCACCTTCGCGGGGTTGGAACCCCTGGGCAACGTGCCGCACCGGGTCGTGTGCCTGATCGGTCTGGACGACGAGGCGCTGCCACGCAGCACCCACCGCCACGGCTTCGACCTGATCGCCGCCCAGCCACGACCCGGCGATCCCGACCGTCGCGTCGAGGACCGCCAACACTTCCTCGACGCGCTGCTCGCGGCCCGCGACCACCTGGTCATCACCTACACCGGCCACGACCCCCGTACCAACGAGGTGCAGCAGCCAGCCGTCCCGGTCAGCGAGCTGTTGGACGTCCTCGACGGCACGTTCCGCGTCGCGGACGGTCGGTCGGGATCGGAGGCTGGCACGACCGACCGATCCGACGCGAGCGATCGTCCCGGCGGGCGACGCCCCCGCGACCTGCTGCTGGTCGACCACCCGCTCCAGCCCCACAGCCCCCGGTACTTCCGTCCGCCCGTCGGGGACGAGTCCGCCGTCCCGCAGGCGTTCGACCAGCGTCAGCTCGCCGCCGCCCGCACCGCGGCCGCCGACCGTGCGCCGGCGGAGGCCTTCTTCCCCGCCGATCGTCCCCTGCCGCCGCCATCGGCCGACGAGCTCGACCCCGTCGTGGTGGAGCTCGCGGACCTGGCGCGGTTCCTCGACCACCCGGTGCGGTGGCTACTGCAGCGGCGCATCGGGGTCGCGCTCGGCGACGACGACCTCCGGCTCGATGACCGCGACCCGACCGAACTCGACCACCTCGCCCGCTGGCAGCTCGGCCAGGCGCTGCTCACCGACCGGCCGGACGCGACCGAACAGGCCCGCTGGCGTGAGCACGTCCTGGCCACCGGCACCGTGCCGGTCGGTGGCCTCGGCGAGGTCGCGCTCGACGACATCCAGCAGCTCGTCGCCAACCTCGACGCCGAGGTGGCGCAGGTGGAAGGGGACGCGTGGACCCTGCCGGTGGACGTCGAGGTCCCGGTGCCCGACCCCGCGACCGGCGGTGTGCACACCACCCGGCGGGTCGTCGGCTCGGTGGAACTGCGTGGAGCGACCGTCCTGCACGCCTCGGTGTCCACCCTCAAGGCCAAGCACCGGCTTGCGGTGTGGACGCAGCTGTTGGCCGCCACCGCCCAGGACCCGACCCTGGGACCGTCCGGGTTCCTGCTCGGCCGCAAGGACGACACGGACGTCAAGGCGGTCACGCTGCGCTCCCTCGCCGCCCTGATCGCCGATGGCTATGGCGCGCCGGACGCCGGTGGCGATGTTGCGTCGGCCGCCGATGGCGATGCTGC
>SKNP01000267.1 GCA_007120485.1 Nitriliruptoraceae bacterium | reverse complement strand
GCCTGGACGAGGTCGCCGTCCCACTCCTTGGCCTGGAACGGCACCACCTCGGCGTCGTCGCCCTGCGCGGCCAGGACCGTGAGCGGGTCCATGCGCGCCAGTTCACCGTTGATGTTGCCGTAACGGTCGCACGCGCCCGTCCGGCCCTCGGCGATCCGACAGCGGATCGGGCAGGCCTCGCACCGGATCTTGTCGTCGCGCTTGGCCGTGCCGGTCTCGGTGTCGGTGTCGGTGGCGGTGTCGCTCACGGTCGTTCCTCCCTGCGGAGACGAGGGTGGTGCCGGGCGGTCGCCACCGCTCCCTTCCCGCGACTTTCATGTGTACACGAATGAATATCTCCGTGCAACCGCCGGGAGGGACGAACCTCGCGAGCCGGGCCACGGATCGGGCATGGCACTAGGCTCAGCGCGGCACATCGACCGGCACGAAGGGGCGTCGTGACGTACCAGTTGGACGAGCAGGTGGGGTTCCTGCTGCGGCGCGCCCACCAGCGGCACACCGCGTTGTTCGCGGAGCACATGCCGGCCGGGCTCACGCCGACGCAGTTCTCCGCGCTCGCACGGCTGAACGAACGGGGGCCGATGTCGCAGAACCTGCTGGGGCGCGAGATCGCGGTGGACGCGGCCACGATCAAAGGCGTCGTCGATCGGCTCGTCACCCGCGGCCTCGTCGCCGTTGCACCGGACCAGGAGGATCTGCGCCGGGTCACGGTGTCCCTGACCGAGGAGGGGGTCGCGTTCGTCGCCGAGTGCATCCCGATCGCCCAGGAGGTCTCCGAGCTCACGCTCGCGCCGCTCGCGGATCGGGAGCGCACGCAGTTGCTCGCTGACCTCGACCGGCTGGCGTCCGGCGTGCAGCCCGAGGCGCGGTCCCCCTCCAGCTGACCCAGCACCAGCGGCACGAACGCGCCCAACGGCACCAACGCGCCCAACGGCACCAACGCGCCCAGCGGCACCAACGCGCCCAACGGCACCAACGCGCCCAGCGGCACGAGCGGGCCGACGTTCATGCGCCGTCCCCGGGCACGTCATCGGACGACGTCGGCTCGGCCGCCTCCGGACCGCTGACCACCGCGGCGGCCCGTACCGCGTCGACGATGCCCTGGTAGCCGGTACACCGACACAGGTTGGAGGCGACCACGTCGGTGATCTCCTCGTCGGCCGGGTCCGGCTGTTCCGCGAGGAACCCGGTGGCCAGCATCAGGAACCCCGGCGTACAGAACCCGCACTGCAGGCCGTGATGCTCGCTGAACGCCGCCTGGAGCGCGGTGAGATGTCCGTCCTCGTCAGCCAGCCCCTCGACGGTCGTGATCGACCGGCCGTCCGCCTGGACGGCGAACATCAGGCAGGACCGGATCGGGGCCCCGTCGACCAGGACGGTGCAGGCACCGCAGATGCCGTGCTCGCACCCCAGGTGGGTGCCCGTCAGCCCGAGGTCGTGGCGCAACGTGTCCGCCAGGGTGCGCCGCGGCTCGACCGTCGCGCGCCGCGTCCGGCCGTTGACCTCGACCTCGATGGTGCGTGGCTCGCTCACCGTGCCTCCTGTCGGCCGTCGGTCATCGCCGCGACCAGCTGCGCGGGTCGGATCGGCAGAGACGTCAGGTCCGGGGCGACGTCGGCCAGGGCGTCCGCGACCGCGTTGGCGATCGCGGCCGGTGCGCCGATCGTCCCGCCTTCGCCCATGCCCTTCGCGCCGGTCTCGGACGCCGACGACGGCGTCTCCAGGTGGTGGACGGCCACCCGGGGGATCTCCCCGGCGGTGGGGGTGAGGTAGTCCATGAACGTCGAGGTGGTGCACTGCCCGCTGGTGGGCTCGTAGCGCACCTCCTCGAACAGGGCGCAGGCGATCCCCTGGGCGACGCCCCCGCGGACCTGCCCGTCGACGATCATCGGGTTGATGACCACGCCGCAGTCCTCGGCGACGACGTACTCGAGGAGTTCGACGTTGCCGGTGCCCTCGTCGACCTCGACCACCACCACGTGCGCGGCGTTGGAGAACGTGCCGGGTGGGTCGAACTCCGCGTGGACCTCCAGCCGTGCGGTCTCTCCGGCGGGCAGCCGCTGACGTTCGTGGTGGGCGATGCGGGCCAGTTCGGCGACCGGCAGGTTGCGGTCGGGGGCACCGCGGACCGCGACCTGCCCGTCGCGCAGCTCCAGGTCGTCCTCGTCGATCTCCAGCAGGTGGGACGCGATGCGCCGCAGCTTGGTCGACAGCGCCTCCGCCGCCAGGTGGCAGGCACCGCCGGAGACCACCGCGCCGCGGCTGGCGAACGTGCCCCAGCCGTAGGGGGTCGCGTCGGTGTCGCCCTGGATCACCCGCACCTGATCGGGGTGGATGTGCAGCTGCTCGGCGACGACCTGGGCGAGCGAGGTGCGGTGGCCCTGCCCGTGGGCGGATGAGCCGACCGCGACCTCCACCCGCCCGCTGGGATCCATCACCATCCGCGCGGTGTCGTAGCCGGGGGTGACCACCATGCCCCGGGCCGCGAACGTCGGGGTCCCGTACCCGGTGCGTTCGCTGAAGCAGGAGAACCCCAGCCCCAGCCGCTTGCCGGCTGCGCGCGCGTCGGCCTGCCGCTGCGGCCAGTCGGCGTAGCCGACGTGTTCCAGGCCGGCTTCGAGGGCTTCGAGGTAGCTCGCGTCGTCGTAGGTGATCCCGGTGATGCCGAGGTAGGGGAAGTCCTCACGCAGGATGAGGTTGCGGCGGCGGACGTCCGCGCGGTCCAAGCCGAGCTGCCCCGCGGCCAGGTCCAGCAGCCGCTCCATGACGAAACAGATCTGTGGGCGCGACACCCCCCGGTACGGCGCCATCGGCGCCTTGGTGGTGGTGACCCCGCGAGCGCGTGCCCGGTAGTGGGGCAGCTTGTAGGCGTTGGGGAACTCCCCCGCCGCCATGAGCGGCTCCACCCCGCAGGTGAACGGGAAGCACGAGTAGGCGCCGATGTCGCAGAGCAGGTCGAGGTCGACGCCGAGCAGATGACCGTCAGCGTCGAACCCGGCGCGGACGTGGTAGCGCTGCTCGTGGCCCTGGAACGCCGCGACCAGGTTCTCGCGACGGTCCTCGGCCCACCGCACCGTCCGCTGGAGCCGGTAGGCGGCGACCGCCACGACCAGCTCCTCGCGGGCGACGGCGCACTTCTGGCCGAACCCGCCACCGACGTCCGGCGCGACCACGCGGACGTGGTTCTCCTGGATCCGCAGCGCGCGGGCGATGGCGGTACGCACCAGGTGCGGGACCTGCGTGGAGGTCCAGACCTGCAGGCGCTGTTCGCGACCATCCCAGCGGGCCACGGTCGCGCGCGACTCCATCGGCGCCGCGGTGACCCGGGCGGTGCTGAAGGTCTC
>SKNP01000137.1 GCA_007120485.1 Nitriliruptoraceae bacterium | reverse complement strand
GGGGGGGGGGGGGGGGGGGGGGGGGGGGGGGGGGTGATGGCCGGTCGGTGGGGGACAGCCACCTCTCGGCCGCGTGACGACCATCCGACCGTCGCGGGCCCGCCGGAGCCAGCCAGCACGGACCGGCGACCACGGCAGGCAACGCGCAGGGTCGCGGCTCGCGTCCCCCAGGCTGCCACAGGCAGTGGAAACCGTGCGAACCCGGTCAGTCGGCGAGCGGGAAGCGCCCGTCGGCCAGCACGGCGGCCACCGCCAGCGTCAGCCGATCGATGGTCGGCGGGTCGAGCCCGTCCTCGGCGTGACCGAAGCCGTCCGGCTCCTGCCACAGCTCGCTGGGTCCCGCCGCGGCCGCATGCAGCTCGACCGCGTCGCTCGGCGGGAAGTAGGCGTCGTCCCGCCCGTGGACGACCAGCAGGGGGCAGCCCAGCCGCGCGACCAGCTCCACGGGCGTCGCGGTGGCCGCCCACGCGCTCGGCGGGGCGAGGCGCACGCCGAGGGCCGCGGCGAGGGCAGCCCGGCGCATCGGCCGATGCCACAGGCGTTCGAGCCGCTGGAGCGGACCGACCGGAGCCGGATCGCGGAACCGTGCGGGCGCGGAGATCAGCACCAGGCCGGCGACGTTGGGTGCATCGACCGCGGCACCGAGCACGGCGGTCGCGCCCATGGACAGGCCGACCAGCACCACCCGGTCGTACCCCGATCCTTCGAGCCAGCGGATGCCGGCTGCCACGTCCGCGTGCTCGCGATCCCCGAACGTGCTCGCGCCCCCCGACCCCCCATGACCGCGCAGGTCGAGACTGAGCACGGGCGCGGTCCGGGCCAACCCCTCGGCGAGCCGGGCGTAGGCGGGCTTGCGCCGGTTCGCGCCGAACCCGTGGGCCAGCAGGATCGCGGTCCGATCCGCGGCCGGCCCGGGCAGCAGCGATCCCACCAGCGGGGTGCCGTCGACCGCCCGCAACCGGGCGGTCACCGTCGTCGCGGCGAACCCGCCGATCCAACCTCGCGCTTCACCGAACCGGCGCCAGGCCCGGCGGGGCACGACGTCCGAGCTCACCCGCGCTCGATCGAACCGAGGTTGGACGTCGATGGGCACGGGTGGCATCCTTCGCCGCGATGTGCTCCGGCGTCCGCTGCGTTGCTCGTTCAGCGGCCGGTCCCCGGGGCGTCGTTGATCCGCAACGTCCCGGTCGTCCGGTTCTCGGTCGTCCGGGGAACGTCCGGGCTGTCGGAGGTTGGGTCCGGCGGCGCACCACCCTAGAACCTCGACCGCCGGCGCGGACGCGTCGGATGCCGGTCATGACGCGGTGCCCCGGGGCACCCGGACCACGAGGAGCCTCGTGCACCTGCTGGTGCTCACCCAACGGTCGGGCGGTGCCACCGCCCTGGTGCCATCCATCGAGTACCTCGATCACAGCCTGCAGACCGCCCCGATCGACCCGGCATCGATGCGTCGGCTCACCGACTGCGACGCCGTGGTCGTCGATGCCACCGAGGACCTGCGACAGGCGGCCGGGGCGGCCCGCGCCGCCTCCGTCCACGAGTTGGCCCGACCGGTGTTACTGGTGATCAACGAGGGTGGGCTCGCCGCGTTGAAGGCATCGTGGGGGTTCGATGACTGGGTCACCCCGCAGGCCTCCCCGGCGGAACTCGAGACCCGGCTGCGGCTGCTCGGCGAGCGCTCCCAGGCCTCCTCCCCCCAGCGCGCGTCCAGCGTCGGCGATCTGGTCGTCGACGAGGACAGCTACCAGGTCCGGCTCCGCGGCAAGCCGCTCGATCTCACCTTCAAGGAGTTCGAACTGCTCAAGGCCCTGGCCAACGCCCCCAACCGCGTGTTCACCCGCGACCTGCTCCTGCAGGACGTGTGGGGCTACGACTACTTCGGTGGGTCACGGACCGTCGACGTCCACGTCCGTCGGTTGCGAGCGAAGCTCGGCCCGGAGCACGAACAGATGATCGTCACGGTCCGAGGGGTCGGCTACAAGCTGGTGCCACCAGGTCAGCGCACCAGCCGCGGCCCGGAGGAAGCCCCCGGCCAGGACAACGCCTGACCGGGCGGCCGGCGTGCCCCCGGTCGATCCGGCGCCCCGCCGGTCGGTCCGGCGCACCCACCGGACGATCACACGACCGTGGCCTCACCCACCGGAGCCACCTCCAGGGCGACGTCGACCCACCGGGTCTCGAAGCCCTGCGAGCGGTACAGCCGCACGGCGCGCTCGTTGGCCAGGTCGACCCACAGCAGGACCTCGGTGCACCCGATCGCCTGCAGGTGCGCCAGGCCGGCCGCCAGAAGCGCCGGCCCCGCACCGTGCCCCTGCGCGCGGGGATGGACGGCGAGGTTGTAGACCTCCCCCGTGGTCGCGTCTCGCCGCTTGAGCCAGTGCAGACCGAGCACGTCGCCGTCCGGCGCGACCGCCAGCAGCAGGTCGGCCGGGTCGAACCAGTCGGTCGAACGCCGGTCCTCGAAACGCGCCAGGTCCCAACCACCGTCATCCGTGCCGGCGTAGGCCGCGTCGAGCACCCCGACCACCGCCGCGTCGTCGCCCGTCCCGCGGTAGCTGCGGATCGCTGGGTCGTCGGGCACGTCCGGGACCGCGTCCAGGGACCGGCCGAGCACCCCCAGCCGACGCCGGACCTGGCCCCCGTGGCTGGCCGCCACCTCGACGTCCGCCTCGTCCGCATCACGCAACCACACGGTCGCGTGCACCCCCGGGTCGACGAGCAGGTGGCGCTGCCGGCCGAGCAAGGCGGCCAGGACGGCACCGTCCTCGCGGTGCTCGCGCGGGACGGCCAGGTCGCCGATCGCCTCGTCCTCCGACCCCTCCGGCAGGACCAGCCCCGCGTAGCCGACCGGCTGGCCGCCGCGGTGGGCGAGCAGCGACCGCCACCGCGGGGTGCGGTCGATCGTGCCGGCGGCCAACGCCTCGAGCCGTTCGCGCTCGGTCTCGTCGACCAGCGGCACCGGGTGGGCTGCCTCCGCGGCGTCGAGCAGCGCCAGCGGCCCGACAGCATCGGCGACGTCCTGGACCTCGAGCGACTCGTCGTTCACGGACAACCTCGATGGTGCGCGGTGGGGGGCGGGTGTCGCAACGGGGGGAAGCGCGGCGGTGGGTCGGGACCGCGGCGGTGGGTCGGGACCGCGGCGGTGGGTCGGGACCGCGGCGGAGACCGACGGTAGGTGGTCGCCGAGCGCTCGGGGCACCGGCCATCGACCGCCCGGTTGGCGCCGCGTTGAGGGGCGGGTTATGCTCCGCGCCGCGTTGCGCCGTGGGCGCTGCCAGCGTTTCCGGGCCGCTAGCTCAACTGGCAGAGCATCGGACTTTTAATCCGCTGGTTGCGGGTTCGATCC
>SKNP01000314.1 GCA_007120485.1 Nitriliruptoraceae bacterium | reverse complement strand
GCACGCCACCGGCCCCGCACCCGCCGCACGCCACCGGCCCCGCACCCGCCGCATGAACCCCGTGCGCCGCTCCCGGCTCGCACGCCTACCTTGGTGGCGAGGTCGCCGGCGCGGGCCGCCGACGACCGACACGGCCGGCTCCGACCATCGGGCCGCCGGTCCGAACCGAGCAACACCGCCACCGCGCGGGGAAGGAGCTCCATCGTGGCTCGCCGACGCAACCCCAGAGTGGACAAGCAGGTGCGGGCGGCGATCGCCGACCTGATCGAGACCGAGATCGCCGACCCGCGGCTCGGGCTCATCTCGATCACCGAGGCGGATGTGACGCCGGACCATGAGGTGGCGACGATCTACTACTCCACGCTGGAGCCCTCGGTGGTCAGCCGCGACCCGCGCCGCAGCGGCGGGGACCGCATCCCCGATGCCGACGAGGTCGCGGATGGGCTGGCGGCCGCGGCACCGCGGTTGCGTGGGATGGTCGCACGGCGGGCGGGCTTGCGCACCAGTCCGGAGCTGCGCTTCGAGCCGGACCCGGTGGTCGCCCAGGCGAGCCGCGTCGAGGAGCTGCTGCGGGGCCTGGACCGTGCCCCCCGGTCGAGCGACGACGGCGAGCAGGCTGGCGATGATGCGCCGGGTTCGGGATCAGGACAGGAGCCTCGGTGAGCACCCTCGCTCCCTGGCGTGACGAGGTCGACGGCCGCGAGCTGGTGCGGGCGACCGCACAGCTGCGTCGAGCGATCGATGACGGCCAGCGCGTCGTCATCGCTGCGCACGTCTCGCCGGATGGCGACGCGCTCGGCGGGGCGTTGGCGCTGCACCTGGCGCTGACGGCGGCCGGTGGGCGCAGCGTCCCCGTGGTCGGCGAGGATCCGCTGGTCTTGCCGCCGCCACTGGCCGGGCTGCCCGGTGCGGACCAGGTGCGCGGACAGGCCGGGATGCCGCCCGCCTCCGAGGTCGATCTGTTGGTCAGCGTCGACGCAGCGAGTCCCGATCGGATCGGGGCCGCCAGCGACTACCTCGACGCTGGGGTGTCGACCCTGATGATCGACCACCATGCGCGGGGGACCGGGTTCGGGGACGTCCGGGTGGTCGCCCCAGGCGCTGCGGCCACCGTGCAGCTGGTGGCGGGGCTGCTCGACGAGCTCGAGCTGCCGGTGACCCCGTCGGTGGCGACCTGCCTCTACGCCGGGCTGGTGACCGACACCGGCCGGTTCGGCCACGCGTCCACCGACGCGAGCGTGATGGAGTTCGGCGCGCGGCTGCTGGCCGCCGGTGCCGACCACGTGGAGCTCACCCGACGGCTGTTCGATGAGCGCTCGATCGAGGAGCTGCAGCTGGTCGGCCGAGCGTTGGCGCGGCTGACCTACGTCCCCGACGTCGCGCTGGTGCACACCCACCTCACCCACCAGGAGCTCGACGCGTCCGAGGGGGAGCTGGCCGACACCGAGGGGATCGTCGACCTGTTGCGCAGTGCGCAGGACGCGGAGGTCGCGGTCGTCCTCAAGCCGGCGCCCGACGGCTCCTGGCGGGTGTCGATGCGATCGACCGGGCGGATCGACGTCGGCGCGCTGGCCACGGCGTTCGGTGGTGGTGGCCACGCGGCCGCGGCCGGTTTCTCCGCGACCGGGGAGCAGGACCAGATCATCGGTGGGATCGTCGCCTGGCTGCGGGCAGGCTGAGATGGGCCGTCGACCCCGCCCCAAGGGCCCCGTCCACGACGGGGTGTTGGTCGTGGACAAACCGGCCGGCCCGACCTCGCACGACATCGTGGACGTCGTCCGCCGCGCGGTCGGCCACACCCGGGTGGGCCACACCGGCACGCTCGATCCGGCGGCGACCGGTGTGCTGGTGCTCTGCCTCGGGCGCGCGACCAAACTGGTGCGGTTCCTGCAGGCCGGTCGCAAGACCTACGCGGCGACCGTCCGGCTCGGGATCGAGACCACCTCACAGGACGCGGACGGTGAGGTGGTCGCCCGGATCGACGCCGGCCACCTCGACGAACGCACGGTCTGCGACGCGCTGATGCGGTTCCAGGGCACGCTCGAGCAGGTCCCGCCGATGGTCTCGGCCCTGAAGGTCGACGGGGAGCGGCTCCACGAGCGGGCCCGTCGCGGTGAGGAGATCGAGCGCGAACCGCGCCGGATCGAGGTCGACTCGGTCGTGCTGGACGGGTTCGTGCCGGGCGAGGTCGCGGAGCTGAGCTTCCTGGTGACCTGCTCGCCGGGGACCTACGTCCGCACGATCGCGCACGACCTCGGCGTGCTGCTCGGCGTCGGCGGGAGCCTCAGCGGGCTGCGGCGCCTGGCCAACGGTCCGTTCGTCTCCGACGAGGCGGTCGACCTCGCCACGGTCGAGGCTGCGGGCCAGGCGGGCACCACGCGCGAGCTGCTGCTCGATCCAGCCACGGCGGTCCGCCGGGCGATGCCGGCCGTCGAGGTGGAGGAGGCGGACCTGGTCCGGCGCCTGACCCAGGGCGGCAAGCTCCCGGCGCAGGGCCATGACGGTGCGTACGCCGCCTTCACCACCGTCGGTGGGACCGACCGGTTGGTCGGCATCTACCTCGACCGGCAGGATGGGCAGGCCGCCGCCGAGCTGGTGTGGACCCGACCGGAGGAGCTGTCGTGAGCGTCGTGACCGGGCTGGACCAGGTCGTCGCCGAGCCGTCCGTGGTGACGATCGGCAACTTCGACGGCGTCCACCGCGGCCACCTCACCCTGCTGCACCGCACCGTCGGAGCCGCCACCGACCGTGGCCTACGGTCGGTCGCGGTGACCTTCGACCCCCACCCGGCCGCGGTGCTGCGCCCCGGCAGCGAACCGCTGATGCTGCAGACCCTCGAGCAGCGCGTCGAAGCGTTGAAGGAGGCCGGCGTGGACCTCGTGGTGGTCCTGCCGTTCACCCGCGACCTGGCGGCGTTGGAGCCGGAGGCGTTCATCCAGCGGATCCTCGCCGAGGGGATCGGGGCAGCCCGGGTGGTGGTCGGTACCAACTTCCGGTTCGGGCGCCGCGCCGCCGGCGACGTCGTCGCCCTGGCCGAGGCCGGCGACCGGTTCGGCTACGAGGTCGAGGCCGTCGGCCTGCTCGAGTTGGACGCGGCCGCGGTCTCCTCGACGGCGATCCGCACGGCGGTCAGCGACGGCGAGGTGGTGCGGGCCGCGCTGGACCTGGGGCGTCCGTTCGCGTTGCGCGGTCAGGTCATCGAAGGTGACGGGCGCGGACGCACGATCGGTGTCCCCACCGCCAACCTCGACGTCGACCCGGGGGTGGTGGTGCCCGCGAACGGGGTCTACGCCGGCCGGGCGTCCGCCGACGGCGGGACCTACGAGGCGGTCGTCAACGTCGGGGTCCGGCCCACCTTCGACGG
>SKNP01000494.1 GCA_007120485.1 Nitriliruptoraceae bacterium | reverse complement strand
GTGTCGGCACCCAGCGCCAGGCCACGGAACGCCTCCATGGCGTAGCTGGCGGGTAGGAGCAGAGACAGCGGCTGGAAGAGCTCAGGGATCTGCTCCAGCGGCACGATGATCCCGGCCAGCAGCACCGAGGGGAGGAACAGCAGCTGGGACCACAGCACGGCGATCCGGTCGTTGGCGGAGACCACGCCGATCAGGGCACCGAGAGCGGTGTGTGTGACGGCCGCGAGCAGCATGACCAGCGCGAACGCGGGGACGTGGCTGACGGTCGGTGCGTCGAAGACGATCGGGGCGCTGATCGCGATGATCGCGCCGACGATCATCAGGTGGACGACGGTCGTCGCCGCGGGCACCCCGAAGACGGCGGCCGTGGGCACCCCGTTGATCCGGTAGCTGCGCAGCACCCCGGTCGTGCGGGCGGTGATCAACGGTGCCGGCAGCCCGAACATCGCGGCGGCGAGCATGGCGAAGACCGCCATCCCGGGGATCATCACGTCGATGAACCCGGGGTTGAGCTCCGTCATGAACGCGCCCAGGAAGCCGTAGAAGCCGAGCGGGAACAGGTAGGTCATGAGCAGCAAGCTGCGGTCGCGGATCCCGGTCCGCAGCTCGACCGCCCCGTGCGCGACCAGGCCCTCGATCATGATGGGACCCCTTCCTTCGCGTCATCGACCGGCGGTCGGTGGTCGTCGATGGGATCGCGGGACCAGGATCCGGTCGAGGTGAGCTCGAGGAACCGCTCCTCGAGCGACGGTCGCTCGATGCGCAGGTCGATGAGTTCGTCGGTGGTCCGTTCCAGTGCTGCCAGGACGGCTGTGACCGTCGCGGCCGGGTCGTCGCTGAGCCACCGGGTGTACTCACCGTCGGCGATGATCTCCTGGACACCCGGGAGCGTGACGTCGGCCCCGACGAAGGTGCCGTCGGCGGTACGCACCGAGACCGTGGACCATCCCTGGCCGGATGTCGTGAGCTCGGCCGGGCTGGCGACCGCGACGGTGCGGCCGTGCAGCACGATCGCGACGCGGTCGCACAGCGCCTCGGCTTCGGCCATGTCGTGGGTCGCGAGCAGGATCGTCGTGCCGGCACCTCTGAGCTCGCGGAGCGTCGCGTGCAGCTCCGCACGGGCCGGTACATCCAGTCCGCTGGTCGGTTCGTCGAGGACGAGCACCTGCGGGTCGTGTGCGAGGGCGAGCGCGAGGACGAGCCGGCGCTGCTGGCCGCCGGACAACGAGCCGTACGCGGCGGTGAGCTTGTCGGTGAGGCCGAACCTCTCCAGGAGGTCGTCGCGGGGCGGGACGCCGCGGTAGGCGCAGACGAAGCGCATCGCTTCACCCACGCGCATCGTGGTCGGGAGTCCGGCGACCTGGAGCTGCACGCCCAGCAGCGGACGAGCGGCGGCGGGATCGCTCGCGACGTCCACGCCGAGCACCTCGAGGTGGCCCGCGTCGGGGGTCCGAAGGCCCTCGAGGCACTCCAGCGTGGTGGTCTTACCGGCGCCGTTGGGGCCGAGGACGCCGAACAGTTCGCCCGGTCGCACGTCGAAGCTCACGTCGGCGACCGCGATCGTGTCGCCGTAGCGCTTCTCGAGCCGGTCGATCCGGACGGCAGGGCGCGTGGTGTCCATCATCGCCTCCTGCGGGCCACTCGGCGGGTAGGGGGTCTGCTCCCCCTCCCCAAGGCCATCATCTGCAGCACGCGTGCCGGGCTCCAGGGTCCTCGGTCCCATCCCGTCCGGCGGGAGCCGAGGACCGCCTGGATCCGGACCTCAGGTGACGTCCGCGTGCTGGAGGGTGAGCGCGGCGCCGACGGTGGTGACCAGGGCGTAGCCCGCGAGGGTGATCGCGGCAGCCGCGAGGCCGATCGGCCCACCGGTCTGCGCTTCGGCGAGGACGGTGACCAGGGCCGACGGCAGCCATGGACCGACGTCGGGGAGCAGCGAGGTGACCAGGGGCTCGATCGCGAGCATGAGGATCAGCACGGCGCCGACGGCAAGCGCCTGGTTGCGGACCACCCCGCCGATGCCCAGGCCGAACACCGCACCCAGGGCCGCGCCGCCGATGGTCCCGGCACCCGCGGCCACGACGTCCACGATCTCGACGCTGAGGCTCGTACCGGTGACCAACAGGATCAGGCCGGTCCCCACGATGCTGACGGCCACGGCGATCGCGCCCAGGCCGGCGCCGGCGAGCAGGGTGGCGATCGTCTTGGCGGTGATCACCCGGATCCGGCTGGCGTCGACCAGCAGGGTGGAGACGATCGTGTGGTGACGCAGCTCGGAGGTGACCCCCAGGCAGCCGAAGACGATCGCGATCAGCGGTGCGGCTCCCGCGGTGAGGAACAGCGCCCGTTGGGTCGCGGCGTCGCTGAGCGGTCCCATGAACTCACCCCCAGCGGTGGCGGCCTGGATCGTGAGGACCAGCGCGACGAACCCGGCCGCGGCCAGGGCGAAGAACAGGCTGGTGCGGACGGTGACGAGCTTGAGCAGTTCGGAACGGATCTGGGCGAGCATGGCGGGTCCTTCGGGACGCGGCGTGGGCGGGGTCAGTTGGTGAGCTCGAGGAACGCGTCCTCGAGGCTGGCGGCTCGCGGGGTCAGTTCGTGGAGCTCGATGCCTTCCTGTCGGGCGACACGGCCGACGGTGGGGGCATCGATCGAGCGGACCAGCAGCTGGTCGTCCTCGGCCGGGGTGAGATCGGCACCAACGGCGGTCAGGGCCGTGGCGAGCTCCGAGCGCTGTGGACTGCGGACCACGATCGCCGACCCGTTGGCAGCTGCGGTGATGGCCGTTACCCGGTCGTGCGTGACGAGGCGGCCGTCGCGGATCACGACCACGTCCTCGGCGATGAGGGCCATCTCCGCCAGCAGGTGGCTGGAGACCAGCACGGTCGCGCCACGGCTCGCGTGGAACCGCAGCAGGTCCCGCAACCACCGCACTCCCTGCGGGTCGAGCCCGTTGGCCGGCTCGTCGAGGATCAGGACCTGGGGGTCGCCCAGCAGCGCAGCGGCCAGGCCGAGCCGCTGCCGCATCCCCAGGGAGTACCCGCCGGCGTTGCGGTCGGCCGCGTCGGTCAACCCGACGATCTCCAGCACCTCGTCGACCCGACCGCGCGACAGTCGTGCCGAGGTCGCCAGGATCCGCAGGTGGTCACGCCCGCTGCGGCCGGGGTGGAAGGCGTCCGCCTCGAGCATGGCGCCGACCTTCAGCGCCGGGTCGTCGAGGTCGCGGAAGCGGTGGCCGTCGAGGGTCGCCGTGCCGTCGGTGGGGGTGATGAGCCCGAGCAGGGCGCGCATCGTGGTCGACTTCCCGGACCCGTTCGGCCCCAGGAAGCCGGTCACGACCCCCGGGTGGACGGTGAACGACAGGTCGTCGACCGCGACGGTGTCACCGAAGCGCTTGGTCAAGTGGTCGATGGTCAGGACGGTCATGGCAGCGGACCTCGAGGTCGGGGCGGGTCGTTGCTGCCACCGTCCCCCAGAACGCCGTCCTCGACGTCAGGACGACGGGTGAACCTCGCCTCACCCGTCCGGGGGAGACCCGGCCCGCACCAGCCCGTGCTCGTAGGCGTAGATCACCGCCTCGACCCGGTCCCGCAGGTGCAGCTTGCGGAGCACGTGCGCGACGTGGGTCTTGACCGTCGACGGCTCGACGTACAGCCGCTCGGCGATCTCGGCGTTCGAAGCACCGCGCACCAGTTCGTCGAAGACGTCGCGCTCCCGCTCGGTCAGCTCGCCCAGTTCCGCCGGCGGGGCGGGGATCGGCCCCTGCGGGAGGTCGCCGAACCGTTCGATGACCTGCCGTGTGACGGCCGGGTCGATCAGACCGCCACCGGCGGCTGCCGCACGGACGGCCTCCAGCAGCGTGTCCGGGTCGCTGTCCTTGAGTACGAAGCCCACCGCGCCCGCCTTCAACGCCTCGAAGACGTACTCGTCCGCGCCGAACGTGGTCAGCATCACGACCGTGCAGGGATCATCGACCCCGCGGCCAGCCAGCATCCGCGTCGCTTCGATGCCGTCGGTCCCCGGCATCCGGATGTCCATCAGCACCACGTCAGGTCGCTGTTCGCGGGCCAGTCGGATGCCTTCGCCGCCGTCGCGGGCCTCACCGACCACCTCGATGTCCCCGTCGGTGGTCAACACCATGGCGAGCCCGGAACGGACCATCGCCTGGTCGTCGACGATCAGCACACGTAGCACGGTGGCGTGGCCTTCCGGTCCTCGTCTGGCGCGTCCGGCTCGTCTGGCTCGAGCGGCTCGTCCGGCTCGAGCGGCGCCCGGGCCGGGGCATCATGGGCGGTGGAGGCGCTCCTGTCGAGGGACCAGGGGCCCTGCTCGGCGTTGGTCACGGCTACGTAGGCTGGCGTCTCGATGTCTGCTCTGGCTGCTCGGATCACCCACACACCCCGCCCGCGTGCGTTCACCGACGGTGGCGTGTTGGTCGTCCTCGCGGTCCTGGCGGGGATCAGCGCGCGGTTCGCTTCGGACGACGTCGGCTTCGGGGTCGGGCTCGCGGTGGGCGTCGCACCGCTGCTCGTGCTGTTCTGGCGTCGCGACGCGCCGGTGCTCGTGTTCGTGCTGGCGCAGCTGCTGGCGGTCCCGTCGCGTCTGCTGGTCGGCGCGAACGGGCCGGCGGAGATGGCGCTGCTCGTGGTGATCTACACCGTGGCGTCACGTCGCAGCGCATGGTGGGCCGGAGCGGTGGTCGTCATCGACGCTGCGGTGCTGGCCGTCGTCCTGCTGGCGGGGACTCCGACCGCGCCGGTCGGGATCGAGCTCATCGGGCAGTTGGCTGCCGGTGTCGTCGCCGCCCTGCTCGGGATGTACGTCCAGTCGCGCCGGACCGTCGAGCAGGCGTTGCGGGAACGGGCGGAACGGCTCGACCGCGAGCGCGAGCTCAACGCCCGTGCCGCCGTGGAGGAGGAGCGCCGCCACATCGCCCGGGAGTTGCACGACGTGGTCGCTCACCACGTGAGCGTCATGACCCTGCAAGCCGGGGCGTTGGAGAAGCGCCTCCGGCAGGCGGAGACCGACGCGGATCTCGACGAGACCGCGGCGGGGATCCGACGGACCGGCCAGCAGGCGATGACCGAGCTGCGTCGGTTGCTGGGCCTGCTGCACAGCGACGACGATGATGGACGCTCGCCGCAACCCGATCTGGGCGCGCTCGACCTGCTCGCGGCCCGGATGCGCGACAGCGGGATGCCGCTCGAGTTGCACGTCACCGGCCCCACGCAGGAGGTCAGCGCCGGTATGGCGCTGGCCGTCTACCGGATCGTTCAGGAGGCCTTGACCAACACCCTGCGGCACGCCGGACCGGTGCCGACCACCGTGGAGGTGACCGTGGGCGCCGCGGAGGTGCAACTGACGGTCCGCGATGCGGGCACCGCACCGGACGCGCCGCCGACCTACCCGTCGGAGGGGACGGGGCGCGGTCACGGCCTGGTCGGTATGCGTGAGCGAGCGTCGCTGTTCTCCGGCACCGTCACGGCGGGACCGCACCCCGACGGTGGGTTCGAGGTGTCGGCGCGGCTCCCGCGCGACGCCAGCCACGGTGGGGGCGCGTCGGCGGAGGTCGATCCGTCCTCGTCGCTGGGGTGAGCGCCCTGCGGACCGCTCATCGCCAGAGATCCCCATGCGCGTGGTCGCGGCCGGCCGACGTCGAACCGGCGCCCGCCGATGTAAGGTCGCGTGGCTTGGCTCCCTGGGATGGCCGAGGTGTCCGAGGCAACGTCGACGTTCGAGGCGGCGCGATGCGCGGCCTCCGATCTGCGCTGGAGCGAGGCCTACGCGCTGCTCCGGCAGGTCGACGCTGACCGGCTGACCCCGCCGGCGCTGGAGCTGCTGGCGGACGCGGCCTGGTGGTGCTGCCGGGTCGAGGAGGAGATCGGTCTGCGCCAGCAGGCGTTCGTCGGGTTCGACGCCGCCGGCGACACACGCCGCGCCGCGTACACGGCATGGATGCTGTCGGTGCGCTTCGGGCTCCGCGGGGATCCGGTCGCGTCATCCGGGTGGCTGGCCCGCGCCAGACGCCAACTGCAGGACGAGCCGATCGGCGTGGAGCACGGGTACGTGGCCTGCAGCGAGGTGGAGGCGGCGCTCGGCGCCGGCGAACTCGATGCGGCCGAGGAGCACGCCCGGCGCGCGATCGCGATCGGTCGGCGCGAACGGGTGGCCGAACTGGTCGCGCTCGGGGTGACCTGGCAAGGGCTGTGCCGGCTGGTCCGAGACGAGGTGGGCGATGGCCTGGGGATGCTCGACGAGGCCATGGCGGCGGTGATCGGCGGTGAGTTGGATGCCCACTTCACCGGCTGGATCGCCTGTTTCGCCATCGGGATGTGCATGAGCGTGGCCGACCTCCGCCGGGCTGGCAGCTGGGCGCAGGCGGCGTTCGACTGGTCCTCGTCGCTGCCCGAGAAGACCCCCTACCAGGGTTTGTGCCGCGTACGGCAGGTCGAGGTGATGAGCCTGCGCGGTGAGCTCGACGCGGCTGCTGTGCACGCGGAACGTTCCTGCGAGGAGATGCTCGCGTTCGAGCCGAACCTGGCCGGTGAGGCGTTCTACGTCCACGGTGAGATCCTCCGCCGGCGCGGGCAGCTCGACGAGGCTGAGCGAGCGTTCACCCGGGCGGCGGAGCTCGGCCTCGATCCCCAGCCCGGCCTGGCACGGATCCGGCTCGCGCAGGGGCGCGGCGAGGCGGCGGCCGCAGCGCTGCGGGCGGCGCTGACCGACCATGGCCGCCCCACGTTCCAGCGGGCGGCGCTGCTGGCCGCCGACGTCGAGGTGGCGCTGGCCGCGGATGACCCCTCGGCCGCACGTGCGTCATGCGACGAGCTGGACGCCGTGGCGACCGTGACCGGGAGCGAGGCACTGCTGGCGATGGCCGGATCGGTGCGGGGGCGCCTGCACCTGACCGAGGGCGATGCCAGCGCGGCGCTCGCGGCGCTGACCCCGGCAGCGACGACCTGGCGCCACCTCGACCTGCGGTTCGACCTGGCCGACACCCGCCGCCTGATCGGTCTGGCGCGTCGCGCGCTGGGAGACCAAGAGGGTGCGGACCGTGATCTGGCGGCGGCCCGCGACGCGTTCGAGCAGCTCGGGGCGCCGCTCGAGGCCGCGCGGACGGCCGAGGAGGTGGCTGACGAGCCGGCAGGGGACCCGCGACCTCCCGGGGGGCTCACCCGCCGCGAGTGCGAGGTGCTCGCCCTGGTCGCCGCCGGATGCACCAACCGGCAGGTCGCTGCCGAGTTGGTGGTGAGCGAACACACCGTCGCGCGCCACCTCAGCAACATCTTCGTCAAGCTCGGCGTCGGCTCGCGCACCGAGGCGGCCGGTTTCGCGTTCGCTCACGGACTGGTCGACACCGGCTCACGGTGACGCGTCGCGGGGTCGGTGATCCGAGTGGCTCGGTGGGCCGCCGGGTTCGACCTGCCTGCGGCTCGGCGTCCCTGCGGCCTCGGCGTCCCTGCGGCCTCGGCGTGCCTGCGGCTCGGCGGTCACCCGTGCGGGGATGGTCCATCCTGACCATGCCGTTGCGCGGTCGAGATGGTCGGTTCTCGCGAGGCCGTCTCGGTGGGGATGACGGAGGCTGTGTCCACCCCATCGAGGAGACCGCACCGTGTTCATCGCCATCACCCACGACATCCACGACACCGCTGAATTCAAGCGCCGGGTCAACGCCATGGCGCCACCGCCGCCCCAGCTGCGTCGCCATCAGTTCCTCACCGCCACCGATCTGACTCGAGCTGCGTGCCTGTGGGAGGCACCGTCGATCGCACCGTTGCGCGACTACATCGACGGTTCGCTCGAGCCCGCCAGCACCCAGACCTACTTCGCGGTCAACGAGGACCGTGCCGTGGGGTTGCCCGTCAGCCAGTTGGCCTGACTGCGAGTCGGAGGACGAGGCGAGGGGATCGACATGGGCGAGCGGATCATCGTGATCGGGGCCGGCTCGGCCGGGTGCGTGCTCGCCGCCCGGCTCAGCGAGATCCCGTCTCGTGAGGTCCTGCTGCTGGAGGCGGGCCCGGACTACCCGACCCGCGGGCACCTGCCGCTCGACCTCGCCGACGGGACGCGGCTGCCGTCGGACCGCAGCCGCGACCACGACTGGCGATGGAACCGAGCAGCGGACGGCGCCGGCACTCCGACGTTCGCGCTGCCCCGCGGACGGGTCGTCGGTGGGTCGTCGGCGGTCAACGGAACGTTCGCGATGCGCGGCCACCCCGACGACTACGACGCCTGGGCGGTCGCCAGCAGGGACGGGAGCTGGCGTTTCGAGCGGGTCCTGCCCACCTTCTGCGCGTTGGAGTCCGACCTCGACCACGGTCACGAGCCGTGGCACGGCGCAGACGGGCCGGTTCCGATCCGGCGCTACCAGCCCGAGGAGCGCAGCGGGCTCGCGACGGCGTTCCTCGAGGCAGCGGTCGCCGCTGGCCATGCCGAGGTGATCGACCACAACGAACCCCGCTCGCTCGGCGCGGGACCGCTGCCGGTCAACACCGTCGACGGGCTGCGGATGAGCGCGGCGTTGACCCATCTGGAGCCGGCCCGTCACCGCGGCAACCTGACCGTCCGTGGCGACGCTCCGGTCGACCGCATCGAGGTGGTCGGCGATCGCGCCACCGGCGTGCGGTTGGTCGACGGCGAGGTACTGGCGGCCGACCAGGTCGTGCTCGCAGCCGGTGCCTACGCCAGCCCGGCGGTGTTGCTGCGATCGGGCATCGGGCCGGCCGACCAGCTCGGCGCGCTGGGTATCGACCCCATCCTCGACCTTCCCGGCGTCGGTGACGGCCTGATCGACCATCCGCTGCTGTCGGTGGACGTGGTCGTGGCCGCCGAAGCGAGCCAGCGGCCGCACCACCAGTGCATGGTCAGCTGGCGGAGCGATGGCGGCGACGGCCCACCCGACCTGCACCTGTTCGCCTGCGGGCCGTTCGACCAGCCCCATCGCACCGTCGCGGCCGCGAGCGAACCCCGCTCCGACCGGCAGGTCGCACCGTTGGTGGTCGGACTGCTCGACCCGGCCTCACGTGGGTCGGTGCGCCTGGCCTCCGCCGACCCGACCGTGCCCCCACGTATCGACCCCGGGTACCTGACCGACCCGATCGACACCGATCGGCTGATGGCCGGTGTCGACGAGATGCGCCGCCTGGTGGCCACCGACCCGCTCGCGCATCTCGTCGACGGCCAGGAACTCTCACCTGGGGCGGACCTGGCGGGCGGCGCGTTGTGGGCGGCGCTGCCCTCCTTGGTGCGGACCTACCACCACCCGGTCGGGACCTGCCGGATGGGGCCCGATCCCGGGACCGGCGCGGTCGTCGATGCCCGTGGTCGGTTGCACGGTGTCGAGCACCTGGCCGTGGTGGACGCCTCGATCATGCCCGCCATCCCACGAGCGAACACCCACCTTCCGACCCTCATGGTCGCCGAGCGGCTCGCCGCCGACCTCGGCGGCGTCCCCGGAGTTCGCGCGACCGTCGCCACCGCAGGAGGCCCCGTATGAACGACCAAGAGGTCCTGGACGTCGTCGTGCCGCTGACGGCGGCAGCGGAGACCGCCGCTGCGCTGGCGGCCAGGCTGCGTCTGGACGCCGACAGCACCCGCCCCGATCCGGCCGTGGCCGCGGCGCTCGACCGGACGGCCGCGCTCGCCGCCCCGGCGGCCGACCTGGACGACCTCGATGCGTCCACCCGGGACGTCGTCGTCGGCACGGTGACGTCGTTCCTCGAGCAGGCGCTCGAACTGATCCAGAACCCGTCCCGAGCTTGTGGCTGGGTCTACACCGACCCGGTCGTCCTCCAGGCGCAGGGCCGGTCGTCGGTCCGGGTCGCCGACCTGATCGCCACGGTCGCTCCCACCCTGGCGGGTCTGACCGAGGCGTTGTCCCAGCCCGACGCGCGCATCCTCGACGTCGGCTCCGGTGTGGCGGCGCTGACGATCGCGTGTTGTCGGACGTTCCCGGCCGCATCGGTCGTCGGGCTCGAGCCGTGGGAACCAGCGATGGCGCTCGGGCGAGCCAACGTCGCCGCTGCCGGACTGGACGACCGGATCGAGCTCCGGGACGAGCGGGTGGAGGACCTCGTCGATGGAACCGTCTTCGACCTCGCGTGGCTACCGGCGCTGTTCATCGCGCCGGCATCGCTGGATGCGGCCGTCGCCCGGGTCGCGACGAGCCTGCGGCCGGGTGGCTGGCTCATCCTGGGCCGCTACGCCGCGCCCGACGACCCGCTCGCCGACGCGCTCGCTGAGCTTCGTACCGTGCGCGGCGGCGGGACGACGCTCACCGACGAGCAGGGGATCGAGCGGCTCGAGCTCGCCGGGCTCGTGGACGTGCACGCGGTGGCTGGCGACTGGTCGCTCCCGGTCCGGTTCGTCGCAGGCCGTCGGTCCGCGTGATGCCCGAACCACGTGCCTCCCGATCCGCGGTGACGTACGGACCGGCGAGGTAGCTCGCCCGCGGCGTCGCTGCTGCCCTCACCCGTCGGCGCGACGTCGGTTCGTGCCGTGCTCGGACGGCTGGTGTGCGCGGAGGAACACCTCGACGCCGGCGCGGGCCCGCTCGTCGACCAGCGCCGGGTCCTCGTGGGTGTCGGCGGGGAGGAACATGGCGCGGTCGAGCGAGGCGCCGAGGATCAGGAACGCCAGCTGCTCACCCGCTCGGACGGGGTCCTCGATCTGCAGCTGGCGACGTTGGTCGTAGCGCTGCAACGCGTCGGCCAGCGAGCGCATGACCTGATCCGGGGCCCGTCGGTAGTACTCGTCGGCGAGTTCGGGGAACCGGTGTGCCTCGGCGACCAGGAGCCGTCGCAGCGGCACGACGCGTCCCCCGAGCACCGCCCGTGCCAGCTGCAGGGCGGCGTCGTGCAGCTCCGCGCGGACGTCGGTCGATCCGCCGAGGTTGGCCGCGACCTCGGATGAGTAGTGCTCCGCGGTGTCCATCGCCTCGGCCAGCACCGCCCGGAACAGGGCCTGCTTGTCCCCGATCACGTTGTAGATCGTGCGCTTCGCGACACCGGCTCGACGCGCGACGTCGTCGAGGTTGGTGCCGAGGTAGCCGTGCTCGAGGAAGTGTCGGGTGGCGGCGTCCAGCAACGCGGCACGCGAGCGCACCACGCGGGGGTCGGTCCCCGCCGACGTCGGGAGCTCCGTCTTCAGGGCCCCGTCGTCGTCAGTCGGCACGCCGCTCCTGTCTTCGATCCGGATCGGACCGGAGTATTGCACTGCAGCGTGCAAGAGTGCAGGATGGTCGGATGTTCAGGGCCGACGGGGAAGGTGGGAGACGATGGGCGAGGGTCGGCAGGCGGAAGGGTTCGACGGGGCCGCCGCGGTGACGCGGTCGTTGCTCGGCTACGGGGTGCTCGCCGGCGCGTTCTACCTCGTCGTTGGGTTGACGCTCGCGCTCACGCGCGACGGGTTCGACCTGTCGAGCCATGCCTTGAGCCTGCTGATGCTCGGTGACCACGGCTGGATGCAGCGAGCCAACATCATCGTGTCCGGTGCCATGGTCCTAGCGGCCGCGGTGGGGTTCGCTCGTGCGTTGGCACCCTCCCGCGCCGCGGCTCGGGCTGGTG
Organism: Nitriliruptoraceae bacterium; assembly: GCA_007120485.1. Classification (GTDB taxonomy): domain Bacteria; phylum Actinomycetota; class Nitriliruptoria; order Nitriliruptorales; family Nitriliruptoraceae; genus SKTG01. The sequence continues at coordinate 713 of SKNP01000494.1, read as the reverse complement.
CGCTGCTCGCGGCGTACGGTGGCTCGTTGGTGGCGAGCGGGATCTTCCCGCCCGATGCGATGGGTGGCTTCCCTCCCGGTGCCGCCGACGGCGACCCGACCACGGCGGGGATCCTCCACCTCGCCGCTGGTGGCATCGGGTTCGTCGCCCTCGCTGGTGCCGCGATCGTGGTCGGTGGCGGGTTCGCGGCACGGGACACCGTGCGATGGGCCGTCTCGTCCCGTGTCGCCGCTGCGGTGATCGTCGGTGGGTTCCTCGGCGGCGCTGCCCTGGCGACCAGCACCGTCGGCGTGCTGCTGCTGTGGCTCGCCGTGGTGGTCGGCTGGGCCTGGCTGGCCGGCGCATCGATCCAGGTCTACCGCTCGGTGCCGCACCCCGATGCCGATCGCCGCGCCGCGGTGTGACGGCACCGACCCCCGACCCGGGAGATGGCATGGACCTCGCGATCCTCGGACTGGGACGGATGGGCAGCAGCCTCGCTGCGCTCGCCGCCGAACGCGGTCATCGCGTGCACGGGTGGGACCCCGATGAGCAGGTCCGAGCCCGTGCGGTCGCCGAGGCGGGCCTCGTGCCGGCGGCCACGCTCATCGAGCTCGTCCAGCAGCTGACCCCACCGCGCATCCTGCTGATGTACGTGCCTCACGGTGAGCCCGTCGACGCCAACCTCGAGGAACTGCTCGGGCTGCTCGATCCCGGCGACCTGGTCGCCGACG
>SKNP01000104.1 GCA_007120485.1 Nitriliruptoraceae bacterium | reverse complement strand
ACGTCGACTGCCCCATCGACCCCGCCGACGCGGTGCCGGCGGTCACGATCCGCGACACCGTCCGAGCGCTGGTGACCGACCAGCTCCCCCGCCCGACGCTGAGCGTGCCACCGGGCTACGCCATGACCGGCATGCCGGCCTACCTGGTCACCGGCGACGAGCACGACCTGATCTACAACACCGGTCGGCAGGTCGACATCGAAGGGTTCCTCTTCGACATCGACATCTCCGCCAGCGGTGTCTCCACCGTCGACTGGGGTGACGGTTCCGAACCGGTCACCTACACCCAGCCGGGCCGCCCCTACCCCGACGGCGAGGTCCACCACACCTACCGCGACCGCGGCGACGTCGACATCACCGTCACCGACGAGTGGGAGATCGTCTTCACCGCGACCACCGCCACCGGCACCACGCTGACCGACACGGTCACCACCACGCTGGCCACCACCACCCTCGACGACCTCGAGGTCCAGGAGTACCGCGCCGTCCGCATCACCCCGGACGGCTAGCGACCGCCGTCAGGCGGACCACGCGAGCATCACTCCACCGAGCCCTCCAGGATCTGCACGGTCTGCAGGTCGGCGTGGAACTCCAGCGCGTAGCGGCCACCTTCGCGGCCGATGCCGGAGATGCCCATGCCACCGAACGGCGCCGTGAGATCACGCACCAGGAAGGTGTTCACCCACACCGTCCCGGCCCGCAGCGCACGCCCGACCCGCTCGGCCCGCTCCCGCGAACCGGTGTAGACGATGCCCGACAACCCGTACTCGGTGGCGTTCGCCAGTTCGACCGCTTCGTCCTCCGAGCCGAAGGTCTGCAACGTCAGCACCGGACCGAAGACCTCGTGCTGCACCACCTCGCTGTCGTTGGAAGCTGGCTGGATCAACGTCGGCTCGAACCACAACCCGTCACGGGAGCCCTCCACCTCCGCTCGACGTCCACCACGGATCACCCGGTCCCCCGCCTCTCGAGCACGGTCGACGAACCCCGCCACACGCTCGAGGTGGGTCGGGTGGATCAACGGCGAGATGGTCGTCGACTCCTGACGAGGATCACCCAGGACCTGCTCGTCGGTGTAGCGGTGGAGGGCCTCGAGCAACTCCTCGACCACCGACGCCTGCACCAGCAGCCGGGTCCCGGCCAGGCACACCTGGCCCGCGTCGTCGTACTGCCCCGCCGCCTTCTTCGCCGCCGCATCGATGTCCGCGTCCTCGAACACCACGAACGGGCCCTTGCCACCCAACTCGGCGGTGAACGGCACCAGGTTGCGGGCCGCGGCTACCCCGATGTGGCGTGCCGCCTCCGGTGACCCGGTGAACGAGATCCGGCGCACGCGGGGGTCCGACACCAGCTCCGAACCCACCTCCTCACCGATGCCCTGCACGACGTTGAGCACACCGGCGGGAAACGCCACCTCGTCGGCCAGATCGGCCAGCAACGACGCCGACAACGGCGACCACTCGGCGGGCTTGAGGATCACCGGGTTGCCGGCCGCCAACGCCGGCGCCAGCTTCCAGGTCGCCAGCATCCACGGCGCGTTCCACGGCGTGATGATCACCGCCGGACCGGCCGGCTGGCGGATCACCCGGTTGTCGGTGCCCTTGGAGGACCAGACCGGTTCCTCATGCTCGGCGGCCAGGTCCGCGTAGTTGCGCAGGTTCGCGGCGCCGCGGGCGATGACCCGCGCCCGTAGCGACCGCTCCAGCATGCCCATGTCAGCGCACTCGACCGCCGCGATCTGCTCCACACGACCGTCGATCGCGTCCGCCAGCCGGTGCAGGTGACTCGCCCGCTCCGCCGCGGTCAACGCGCCCCACGCCGGCGCCGCCGCTTCGGCCGCCGCCACGGCCGCGGCGGCGGTCTCGCGATCGCCGCGGGCGACGTCCGCGAGCTTCCACGACCAGTCGATCGGCGACCGGTCCTCGAAGGTGTCATCGGAGCCGACGCGCCGTCCACCGATGTAGTGCTCGGTCGACACGCTCGTGCCGGCGACCTCGACGCGTCGCTCGCTCGCCGCTTGCTCGCTCACCGGTCGCTCCTCGTCATCAGTGGAACGGCAGGTACTCGTTCAGTTCCCAATCGGTCACGTGGCTCGTGAAACGCTCCCACTCGGCCCGCTTGATCACCACGAAGTGGTCGACCAGCGGCCGGCCGACCGCATCGATCAACTCGTCGTCGGCCTCGAGCGCGTCCAACGCCAACCGCAGCGAGTCCGGGGTGTGCCGCTGCTCATCCGCGCCGAACAGGCAGTCCTGGGTCTCGGCCGGCTGCAGGTCCAGCTCCTTCTCCACGCCGAGCCGCGCCGCCTGCAACACCGTCGCGGTGGCCGTGTAGATGTTGGCCGCACCGTCGGCCATGCGGTGCTCCAGCCGCAGGCCGGGCCCGCGTTCCGGGCTGACCCGCACCGTCACGCCGCGGTGGTCGTGCGCCCAGTTCGCCCAGTAGCCGGTGAGCGTGCCCGGCCCGAGCCGCTTGTAGGCGTTCACCGTGGGCGCGAGCAGCGCCGCCATGCCCTCGTGGTGCTCGAGCATCCCGGCGATCGCCTGCCGCGCCACCGTCGACAGCCCGTCGTCGGCGTCGGCGTCGTTGAGGACGTTGTTGCCCTCCCCATCCGCCAAGCTGACGTTGATGTGCAGCCCGGACCCGCCGCGATCGCCCAGCGGCTTGCCGAGGAACGTCAACAGCAACCCGTGTCGGTGGGCGATCTCGCGCGCCATGACCTTGAACAGGAACGCGTCGTCGACGGCCCGCAACGCATCGTCGTAGTGCAAGGTCAGCTCGAACTGCGGGATGTCGTACTCGGAGTTGATCGACTCGACCGGCAGGCCGGCGTCCTCGGCCTCACGCATGATCTCGTCGAGCACCCCGATCGGGTCGACCGCCGTGCCGGTGCCGTAGACGTAGCCGCCCGGCGTCTCCCACGGCACCCACGAGTTGCCGTCATCGCTGCGCTGGAGGATGAACGCCTCCAGTTCGATGCCGACCTTGGCGGTGTAGCCCAGCGCCTCCCAGTCGGCGACGGCGCGGCGCAACGCGTGCCGCGAGGACATCGCGACCGGCTCGTCCTGGTGCGAGATGTCGGCGACGACCACCCCGGTGTTTGGCTCCCACCCGCTGCGCACCTCGTCCATCGGGAAGGTCGCGTGCAGGTCCGGCAGCCCCTCGAGCATCTTGGTGCCCGGCGCCGGGACCATCTCCCGGTCGTAGCCGAGCGAGAACAGCGACAGGCAGTGGTAGGCGCCGCGTTCGGCGAACCGGATCGGCAGGTACTTGCCTCGAGCCAGCCCGAGGTGGTCCGGCCACAGCACTCGGATGCGGTCGTAGTCGACCATGGTGCGTTCTCCCTCCCGGCCGTCGAGGTGGCACCTCGATGGCGT
>SKNP01000263.1 GCA_007120485.1 Nitriliruptoraceae bacterium | reverse complement strand
CGGTCCCCGGCGGCCGTGCGTCAGATCGTCCATCGAGCCCGAGAGCGGGTCGCCGCTCGACGGCCCCGGATGGAGGTGGACGCGAGCGAGCAGCGTGCCGTAGTGGAGCGGTTCCTCGCGGCGACGCACACGGGGGACGTGCAGGCCCTGCTCGCCGTGCTGGCCCCCGAGGTCGTCGCGGTGGCCGACGGTGGTGGCCACGTGCCCGCCGTCCGACAGCCCGTCACCGGCGCGGAGCGGGTGGCACGCCTGCTGGCCGGCCTCACCAAGGCGATGCCGGTCTTTGGGAGCGAGATCATCTGGCTCAACGGTGCGACGGCGATCCGGCTCCACGTCGATGGTGAGACCCACGCGGTGGTCAGCCTCGTCGTCGCCGACGGGCGGGTGACGCATCTCTACGCCGTCAACAACCCGCACAAGTTGCGCCGGCTCGCCGAGCCCGAGCACCTCTCGCGGTGAGACGAGCCAACGGGCCCCTCGGCGCCGTTGCCGTCGTCGGGGGCCTCGTCACCGTCCTCCGGGCTGGCCGGCGGGCGGCCGGGTGCCGCGCCGTACGCTGGGCGGCCCCGTCGAAGGTGCCCGCCCGTGGCCAACCGTCTCGCCGATGCCACCTCGCCGTACCTGCAGCAGCACGCCGACAACCCGGTGGACTGGCGCCCCTGGGGCGAGGACGCGTTCGAGGAGGCCCGCCGCCGGGACGTGCCGGTGTTCCTGTCGGTGGGCTACAGCGCGTGCCACTGGTGCCACGTGATGGCGCACGAATCGTTCGAGGACGACCAGGTCGCGGCGGTGATGAACGAGCGGTTCGTCAACGTCAAGGTGGACCGGGAGGAACGGCCGGACGTCGACGCGGTGTACATGCAGGCGGTCCAGTCGATGACCGGCCACGGCGGCTGGCCGATGAGCGTGTTCCTCACGCCCGGTGGTGCGCCGTTCTTCGCCGGGACCTACTGGCCGAAGGAGCCACGCGCCGGCATGCCGGACTTCCCGAAGGTGCTCGGCGCGGTCAGCGAAGCGTGGAACGAGCGCCGCGACGAGGTGCTGGGCTCCGCCGAGAAGATCGCGACGGCGATCGCCGAGCACCGCGAAGGTGAGCCGGCCGAGCAGGTCGACCCGTCGATCGTGGACGCGGCGGCGCGGACGACCGTGGCGGCGGCGTGGGACCGTGAGCGCGGCGGGTTCGGGCGTGCGCCCAAGTTCCCGCAGGCGATGACGGTCGAGTGGCTGTTGCACCACCACGCGCGCACCGGCGCCGCCGAGCCGTTGGAAGCGGCGGTGCACAGCCTGGATGCGATGGCGCGCGGCGGCATCCACGATCAGTTGGCGGGCGGGTTCGCCCGCTACTCGACCGATGCGTCGTGGCTGGTCCCGCACTTCGAGAAGATGCTGTACGACAACGCGTTGCTGCTGCCGGCCTACGCGGCCGGAGCGGTGATCGCCGACCGCGAGGACCTGGCCCGGGTGGCCCGCTCGACCGCGCACTACCTGCTCGGGGAGCTGCGGACGGCCGACGGGACGTTCGTCAGCGCGACCGACGCCGACTCAGAGGGTGTGGAGGGTCGCTACTTCGTGTGGCCGTACGACGAACTGGTGGCGGTCCTCGCCGACGTCGGGGTCGACCCGGACCGGTGGACGGCGTTCCTCGGGGCCCGGCCGGCAGGCAACTGGGAGGGGGTGAACGTCCTGCACGAGCCGGTCCCGCGGGCCAGCTTCGCGCAGCAGCAGGGGATGGAGCCGGACGCGTTCGAGGCCGAGTGGGAGCGGGTGCGGGCCGCGCTGCTCGAGCAGCGCGCGCAGCGGGTGCCGCCGGGCGTCGACGACAAGGTGCTCACCGACTGGAACGCGTTGGCGATCCGCGGGCTGGTCCGTGCCGGCGGCTGGTTGGACGAGCCCGGCTGGGTCGCCGCGGGCGTGGCGGCCGCGGAGCGGTTGCACGCCGACCACGTCATCGACGGGCGGCTGCACCACGCCGGCAAGGCCGGCAAGGTCCACATCGACGGGTTCCTGGAGGACCACGCGTTGCTGGCCCTGGCCGACCTCGAGCTGCTGCAGGCCACCGGCGACCCCCGCTGGTTCGAGCACGCCCGCTGGCTGGCGACCGAGGCGCACGAGCGGTTCCACGACGCCGACGAGGGCGGCTGGTTCCAGACCGCGCACGACGCCGAGGAGCTCTACGCCCGCCCGAAGGACCGCTGGGACAACGCGGTGCCGGCCGGCACGTCGGTGATGATCGAGGTGTGCCTGCTGCTGGCCGGCCTGACCGGCGACCTGGCCTGGCGTGACCGTGCCGAGGAGGGGCTCAAGCTGTTCCAACCGAACCTCGAGCAGATGGCGATCGGGTACGGCTGGACGCTGCGTCAGCTGGAGTCACTGGCCGCCGGCCCGCGCGAGATCGCGATCGTCGGCCAACCCGGCGACGACCGTGCCCGGCTGGAGGCGGTGGCGCGTCGCACGGTCCGGCCCGGGACGCTGGTGCTGGTCGCCGATCCCGACCACGGGGACCGGATCCCGCTGCTGGAAGGCCGCGGTGAGGTGGAGGGGCGGCCGGCGGCCTACGTCTGCCGGCAGATGGTGTGCGACCGGCCGGTCACCGACGCGCAGGACCTGGCGACGCTGCTGGACGGATGACCCATCCGGACGCGCCGCCGGGCGGACCGCGGTCGGCCGGTCGTGCGTCCGGCTCGGCGACGCCGCCGGTGTCTGCCGGGTGCGAGCCCGCCGCCCCCACCTCGTACGCTGGGTCCTCGGCCGTGTCGACGGGAAGGGCAGACCTCCATGCACCAGGACTGGGGTGAGCGCGATGGGCGCTGGGCCGGGATCCGCAGCGAGGTGGTCGAGGTCAAGGACACCTCGGTCCACGTGCTGCGGGCGGACGGTCCGTCGGACGGGCCGACGCAGCTGCTGGTGCACGGGCTCGGCGGGTCGGGGACCAACTGGCTCGAGGTGATGGCCGACCTCGCCGAGGTCGGTCCGGTGATCGCGCCGGATCTGCCCGGGTTCGGTCGTACCGAACCGCCGCGGCCCGGTGGGAGCCGCGTCCGGGCCAACCTCGGCTTCCTGCGGGCGTTCCTGCGCGAGCTGGAACTCGACCGGGTCACCGTCCATGGCAACTCGATGGGTGGGATGTTGGCGGTGCTGCTGGCGGAGGCCGAGCCGATCGCGGTGGAGCGGCTCGTGCTGGTGGATCCGGGGCTGCCGGGTCCGCACCTGCGGGTGTGGGACCTGCATCCCGACACGCTGCGGACCTTCGCGCCGTTCGCGGTCCCGCGGCTGTCGTCGCGCGTGCTCGGACGGCTCTACGCCCGCAACACCCCGGAGGAGCTGTTCGAGACCCAGCAGGCGCTGCTCCACCACGACCCGGGGTGCCTCCGTCCGCCGCTGCGCGAGGTCGGG
>SKNP01000355.1 GCA_007120485.1 Nitriliruptoraceae bacterium | reverse complement strand
GCGACCTCGCACGAGCTGCGGACGCCGCTCACGGTGGTTACGGGCATGGCCAGCACCCTGCGGCGTGCCTGGCCGGACCTCGATGGTGCCGAGGTCGAGGACATCCTCGATCGGCTGGTCACCAAGGGCGACCACCTGCAACGGCTGATCGAGGACCTGCTGGACGTCGACCGGCTCAGCGCCGGCCTGGTGACGGCGGTCACCGAGCCCAGGGATCTCCGTGAGGTGCTCGAGACCGTCCTGCAGCAGACCGACCTCGGTGGTCGTGAGTTGCAGGTCTCGATCGAACCGGTGATCGCGGACATCGACGCACCGAAGGTCCAACGGATCGTCGACAACCTGCTGACCAACGCGTCGCGACACACCCCACCGGACGCGGACATCCGGATCGAGGTCCGCGCCGAGGATGGGTGGGCGGTGATCGCCGTCACCGACGACGGTCCGGGCATCGACCTCGACGACCCGACGGAGATCTTCGAGCCGTTCATACAGGGGCGCGAGCGTGCCACGGCTCCGGCGCCCGGCACCGGCTTGGGACTCACGCTGGTCCGCGAACTCACCGAACTCCACGACGGCGAGGTATCGGTCCGCTCCGGGGACCAGGGTGGGACCCGGTTCGAGATCCGGCTGCCCCAGGGAAGCAGCATCGGCTGACGGCGGGAGCGTCCGGCGGCGCGTGCGAAGGGCGCCACCTTGTCGCGCACGCTTCCCTTAGGCTGGCACGCGAGTCCAGTCGACGAGGGAGGACGCGGATGGCATCCGAGGCGATCGAGGACCTGCTCCAGGAAGGGCGCACGTTCCCACCGCCGGAGGGATTCAAGCGCGACGCGTTGGTCACCGATGCGGAGATCTACGACGACGCCAACGCTGACCGGGAGGGGTTCTGGGCCCGACAGGCCGAGCAGTTGGACTGGTTCGAGGACTGGCACACGATCCTCGAGTGGGAGCCGCCGTACGCCAAGTGGTTCGTGGGCGGCAGACTCAACGTCAGCCACAACTGTCTGGACCGTCACGTCGAGGCCGGACATGGCGGCCAGGTCGCCTTCCACTGGGAGGGTGAGCCCGGCGACACCCGCACGATCACCTACGCGGACCTGCTCGAGGACGTCCAGCGGGCCGCCAACGCCCTGCGGTCGCTGGGGGTCGGAAAGGGCGACCGGGTGGCGGTCTACCTGCCGATGATCCCGGAGCTGCCGACGATCATGCTGGCCTGCGCGCGGATCGGGGCGATCCACTCGGTCGTGTTCGGCGGGTTCTCCTCGCAGGCGCTGCGCGACCGCATCAACGACTCGGACTGCAAGGTCGTGGTCACCGCCGACGGCTCGCACCGGCGCGGCGATGTGTTCCCGCTCAAGGCCAACGCCGACGAGGCGCTGGAGGACACCCCATCGATCGAGAAGGCGCTGATCGTCAAGCGCACCGACAACGACGTGGAGATGGTCGAGGGTCGTGACGTGTGGTGGCACGACCTGGTGCCCCACCAGCCGGCCGACTGCCCGCCGGAGCCGATGGACAGCGAGGACCTGCTGTACCTGCTCTACACCTCGGGGACCACGGGCAAGCCCAAGGGCATCATGCACACCACCGGTGGCTACCTCACCCAGGTCGCCTACACCCACCGGTACGTGTTCGACCTCAAGCCCGACGAGGACGTCTACTGGTGCGCGGCCGACATCGGCTGGGTCACGGGCCACAGCTACATCGTCTACGGGCCGCTGGCCAACCGGGCCACCTCGGTGATGTACGAGGGCACCCCCAACCACCCGCACGAGGGTCGGTTCTGGGAGATCGTGGAGCGGTACGGGGTCACGCAGCTCTACACCGCGCCGACCGCGATCCGGGCGTTCATGAAGTGGGGCGATGAGCACCCCCAGCGGTTCGACCTGTCCAGCCTCAAGCTGCTCGGCACCGTCGGCGAGCCGATCAACCCGGAAGCCTGGATCTGGTACCGCGAGCTGATCGGTGGTGGCCGCACCCCGATCGTCGATACCTGGTGGCAGACCGAGACCGGCGGGATGATGATCGCACCGCTGCCGGGCGCGACGACGACCAAGCCGGGGTCGGCGACGTTCCCGCTCCCCGGGATCTCGGCCACGGTCGTCGACGACAAGGGCGAGGAGGTCGGGGTCCCCGGCGGCGGCTACCTCGTACTCGACCAGCCCTGGCCCGGGATGCTGCGCGGGATCTGGGGCGACGACCAGCGGTTCCGCGACACCTACTGGTCGCGGTTCCCGGGGATGTACTTCGCCGGTGACGGCGCCAAGCGCGACGAGGACGGCTACTACTGGCTCCTCGGCCGGGTCGATGACGTGATGAACGTCTCGGGGCACCGTCTGTCGACCACGGAGGTGGAGTCGGCGCTGGTCAGCCACCCGTCCGTCGCCGAAGCGGCGGTGGTCGGCCGGGCCGACTCGCAGACCGGGCAGGCCATCGCGGCGTTCGTCACGCCCCGCGCCGGCATCGAGGGCGACGAAGCGCTGGCAAAGGAGCTACGTGACCACGTCGCGCACATGATCTCCGCCATCGCGAAGCCGGCGTCGCTGCTGTTCACCGCCGATCTACCCAAGACCCGCTCCGGCAAGATCATGCGGCGGCTACTCAAGGACATCGCGGAGGACAAGGACCTCGGCGACACCACCACCCTCGCCGACGCCGGGGTCGTGGACTCCATCAAGGACCGCTACCTCAGCGGGTCCGCGAGCAGCGAGTAGGTCGCCCCGGCGCGTCGGGCAGCAGCGAGTAGGTCGCCCCGGCGCGTCGGGCAACAGCGAGTAGGTCGCCCCGGCGCGTCGGGCAACAGCGAGTAGGCCCCGCCGACACGTCGGGCAACAGCGAGTAGGCCGCGCCGGCGCGTCGCCGACGGATCACCTGCCCCGCGAGGTCACCGCGCGGGGCAGGCGGACGGCTCCCGGTCAGCCCCGGGTTCACGGCCGTTCGACGTGCTGGTGGTCCTTGAGGGTGTTCCAGCGGCCTCCCCAGGTCCAGACGATCGCGTCGAAGGCGTCGACCACCACGTCACCCTCGAGGATCATCCCCTCACGCACGTCCGAGCGGTCCAGGTAGGCCTCACCTTCGGGCGGCAGGACCGTTCCGTCCCGCACATCGGGGTTCTGGGCCGGGTTGAGGTCGACGGCGATCCCGAACGCGTGCTGTGGCCAGCTGCCGCCGCCGGTGATGCGCCGGCAGTTGAACGCGTGGCTGGTGTTGGCCGCCATCGACGCGTCGTCGCTGCCGTCGTACGCCTCGATCCGTTCGACCCGCTCGAGCGGGACCTCTGCGTCGTACATCGCCGCGAACACGGTCTCCAGATCGTCGACGACCGTGCGGTGCACCACCAGCTCGCCCGGTGCAGCTGACCGTCGAACCCGCGGTGGGTGAGCGCGACCAGCCGAAGGTC
>SKNP01000256.1 GCA_007120485.1 Nitriliruptoraceae bacterium | reverse complement strand
CGGCGGCGACCCCCGCCAGGACCTCGGACCCGGCGACACCGGGACGTCGCGACGCCGCCAACGGGACCGCGCCCCCCGAGGCCGCGCCCGCCACCGCCGCCGCGGATCCCACCGACGCCCCGGCCGCCGTGCCCGCGACGTTCACCTCGGACGATGCCGCCGCGGCGGTCCTCGGTCCTGGCATGGCGCCGACGGCATCCCCGCCGGCAGCGGTCGGTGAGGACCGTGCGATCGAGGAACCACCGACCGAGCACCGGCACGTCAGCGGCCCCTCCGCCCGCACGCGCCAGCCTGGCCTCGACGACCGTGACGAGGTCGCCGAGCCCTCGCAACCGAGCCTCGATGACCTCAACCCGTTGCACGCCCCCGGCCGACCCGAGGGCCCGACCGTCGAACTGCCGCCCCGGCGTCGTCCCGAACCCGACGAGGTCGAGCCTGACACCCAACTCAACCCCAAGTACTCGTTCGACGACTTCGTCATCGGCTCCTCGAACCGCTTCGCCCACGCTGCGGCGACCGCCGTCGCGGAGGCCCCCGCGAAGTCGTACAACCCGCTGTTCATCTACGGCGGCGCCGGGTTGGGCAAGACCCACCTGCTCCACGCGATCGGCCACTACGTCCGCAACCTCTACCCGCGCCTGGGCGTGCGCTACGTCACGACCGAGCAGTTCACCAACGAGTTCATCAACGCGATCCGTGACGATCGGATCACCACCTTCCAACGCACCTACCGTCAAGCCGACGTGCTACTGATGGACGACATCCAGTTCCTGCAGCAGAAGGAACGCACGCAGGAGGAGTTCTTCCACACCTTCAACGCGCTCCACAACGCGGAGAAGCAGATCGTCATCTCCAGCGACCGTCCTCCCAAGCAGATCGCCCAGCTCGAGGATCGGCTCCGCAGCCGCTTCGAGTGGGGGCTGATGACCGACGTCCAGCCACCCGATCTCGAGACGCGTATCGCGATCCTGCGCAAGAAGGCCGAGACCGACCGGCTCGGAACGGCCCCGGACGTGCTCGAGCTGATCGCCTCGCGCGTGGAGTCGAACATCCGCGAGCTCGAGGGCGCGCTGATCCGCGTCGCGGCGTTCTCCAGCCTCCAGCAGGCACCCGCCGACACGGAGATGGCCGAAGCCGTCCTCAAGGACCTGTTCCCCGACGGCCGGGACCAGGAGGTCTCGATCCAGCTGATCATGGAGGAGGTCGCCGACTACTTCTCCATGTCGGTCGAGGAGCTGTGCTCCAGCGCCCGCAACCGGCCGCTGGTCACCGCCCGGCAGATCGCGATGTACCTCGCTCGTGAGCTGACCGAGATGTCCCTGCCCCGGATCGGCAAGGCCTTCGGTGGCCGCGACCACACCACGGTCATGCACGCCAAGTCCAAGATCGCCGCGCTGATGCAGGAGCGCCGGGCCATCTACGACCAGGTCCAGGAGCTGACCAACCGCATCAAGAAGCGTGCGAGGACCGGGTGAACCCACCCCACGGCGGCCCGATCGCCCCCGCGCCGTCACCAGCTGTCCACACCATCCACACCATCCTGTGGACAACCTTGTGGGTGAGCGGTGGACCACCTGCGGGTACGCCCGCCAACCCGGTGGACCACCTGGGGACGCCGCGCCCGCGCGACGGCGTGGGGACCCATCCGAACCATCAGGCGCACCCCCGTCGCTGGGTACGTGGCCGGGATCGGGGCCGGCCGACGGCACCGCGGAGCACCTCGCCGTCCCCGAGGCTGTGGACCAGCAGGGGACGACCGGTGCACGGATCGACCGGCTCGTGGAAGCACATCGCTGTGGTTCAACGACCGGTGGACAAGCTCCCCTCGCGCCCACAGCTTCGTCAGCAGGGCAGCACGGGTCCTGACCTGCGACGATGGTGTTCGTCCACAGGATGCACAGCCCCTACTACGGTGACGGTTTCAATCCCTCTAGAACCAAGTACTCACCACGGCTGTGGACCAACCCGGCCAGGAGGAGCACCGTGAAGCTGCGTGCCGAACGCGCCGAGTTCGCTGACGCCGTGTCCTGGACGACACGGACGGTCGGTGCTCGGGTGACCCTGCCGGCGCTGTCCGGGATCCTGCTCGAAGCCGCCGACGGCAAACTGACCTGTCGTGCGACCGACCTGGAGGTCGCGGCCGAGATCTCCATCCCGGTCCAGATCGACCGGCCCGGAACCGTGCTGCTCCCCGGACGGCTGTTGTCCCAGCTGGTCGCCCGGTTCCCCGAAGCCCCGGTGCAGATCGACGGGGACGGCGACCGTGTGGAGATCAGCTGCGGCCGTGCGACGTTCAAGGTCCGCGGGATGCAAGCGGAGGATTTCCCGAGCCTGGCCGCCCCCGCCGACGACGCCCCCCAGGGCGTGATCAAGGCGGACGCGTTCTCGCGGCTGGTCAACCAGGTCGCCAAAGCCGCGTCCAACGACGAGGGACGCCCGGTGCTCACCGGCGTCCAGCTCGACGCGTCCGACGGGCGACTGACCGCGGCGGCGACCGACAGCTACCGGCTCGCGGTGCGGTCGGTCGCGTTCGAGGACGCGGTGGAAGGCACCGCCCTGGTCCCGGCACGCTCCCTGCTGGAGGCGGCCAAGGGCGCCGGTGAGGCCGGTGGCGCCGTGACCGTGATCCTCGAGGAGGGGCAGGTCTCGTTCCTGTTCGGCGACCGGCGGTTGACCACGAAGCTGATCGAAGGGTCCTTCCCCAACTACCGCGCCCTGCTGCCCGACGCGCACGAGACGTCCGTGGTCGTCGATCGGGCGGCGCTGGCGGAAGCGCTGCAACGTGTGGCGATCGTGGCGATGGGGCAGGCGAACACGCCGCTGGAGCTGACCTTCGAGGACGGTTCGCTGGACCTCCAGGCCACCAACCAGGAGATGGGCGACGCCGCCGAAGCGCTCCCGGCAGAGGTCGACGGCGAGGGGCTGTCGATCGCGTTCAACCCGGCGTACCTGCTCGCCGGCCTGGAGGCCACCGGGACCGAGCAGGTCCGAGTGGAGCTGCGTGATGGGCTCAAGCCGGCGGTGCTCAAGCCGCACCGTGAGGACGGCGACGTCGACGACCTGACCTACCTGTTGATGCCGATGCGCGTCAGCTGACCCCACGCCCGTGACCCGCGCCGGAGGCATCCGTGCTCCTCGAGCGGCTGGACCTCACCGATGTGCGGTCCTACGACCGCGCGTCCTGCACGTTCGAGGCCGGTCCCACGGTGCTGATCGGCCCCAACGCCCAGGGCAAGACCAACCTGTTGGAAGCGATCCACCGAGCGGCGAGCGGCCGATCCCACCGGGTGGCTTCCGACGGACCCCTGGTGCGCGCCGGCACCGAGGTGGGCGTGATCCGCTGCCACCTCGTCACCGACGAGGGACGTCGCCGCAGCGTGGAACTGGAGGTCGGGACCGGGCGCCGGACCCGCACCCGGGTCGACGGGCAGGATGTGCGCCGGGCTTCGGACGTGATCGGGGTGCTGCGTGCGGTGCTGTTCGCCCCAGAGGATCTCGCGATCGTGCGCGGCGACCCTGCGGAGCGCCGACGGTTCCTCGACGACCTGCTCGCTCAACGCCGGCCAGCCTTCGCGGCCGCCCGCGGTGAGTACGAACGGGCCCTGCGTCAGCGCAACCAGCTGCTCAAACAGGCCCGGTCGCTGCGCGGTGAGGCACGGACCGCTGCTACCTCCACGATCGATGTCTGGACCGAGCAGCTGGTCACCCACGGCACCCAACTGCTCGCTGCCCGTGTCGCCGCCGTCCGCGCGTTGCAAGGCCCCGTGGATTCGGGCTACCGCCAGCTCGCCGACCGTCCCGACCCGGTGGGCCTGCGCTACCGCTCCAGTGCTGGCGAGGAGGTCGGCGCGCCGAGCGACGACGACGCGGCCGTACCCGACCCCGGCCCGATCGCCCGGGCGTTCCGTGCCGCACTCGACGAGGTGGCCCAGGAGGAACTCGACCGGGGCCAGACGCTGGTGGGTCCGCACCGCGATGACCTGGAGCTGACGATCGGTGCGCTGCCGGCCAAGGGCTACGCGTCGCACGGTGAGGCGTGGTCGCTCGCCCTGGCCGGCAAGCTCGCCACCTCGACGGTCCTCGCGGAGGTCGGTGACCGACCCGTGGTCCTCCTCGACGACGTCTTCGCCGAGCTGGACGAGACGCGACGTCGACAGCTGGCCACCGCATGCGAAGCGTTCGACCAGGTGATCGTCACCGCCGCCGTCGAAGCCGACGTGCCGCTCCACGGAGCGCGTGTCGAGGTGGTCAACGTCGATGGCATCACGCAGCTGACGCCGCGACCGTCGACCGGGACCACGTCCGCAGCGGGCGCGGCATGAGTGCCGACGATCGCCGCTCCCGTCAGCCGCCTACGCCGAAGAAGGCGAAGAAGGCGACCGGTGAGGCCGCATCGGTCCGGCGTGCCGGCCGGATCGACGTCGATGAGCGCGTCTACGCCCGACGCCGGGCCCAACAGGCCCGCCGACGCGCGAAGCAGGATCGTGACGCGTTCGATCCGGCACCCCCCGACGAGGACGACTGGGTGGTGCCCGAGGAGGACACCGACGGGCTGCGCAAGGTCGGGCCGCCCACGCCGCTCGGGGACACGCTCAACGAGCTGATCGAACGGCAAGGATGGGGCGAGCGCCTGGGTGCGTCGCGCATGGCGGCCCGCTGGGAGGAGATCGTCGGCCCTGAGCTCGCCCAGCGGTGCGAACCGCTGCGCCTGGCCGGCGGGACGCTGGTGATCCGGGCCGCGACACCGACGTGGGCAACCCAGCTGCGCTACCTCACACCGCAGTTGAAGGCCAACGCGGTGCAGGTGCTCGGTCCCGGCGCGGTGCGCGAGGTGCGCGTGACCGTCGGGGACCTGTCCGAGGACGCGCCCAGCTGACCTGAGGACATGGACCGGATAGGGCGGGGACCGGACAGGGCGGGGACCGGGCATGGGACCGACCCAGCGGGAACCGGATCGGGTCGGTGGACGACCACCTCGACGTCGGCAGGTCCGATGTCGATCGACGCGTGCCGTTGGGCCCCTCGCGCCGGTCCGCAGGACCCTGTCCGTTGGCGTCCGCTGCCGGCACCGTCGGTATCGGTTGGCGGCCCGGCAACGGGCGTCTCCGACGACGTCGCCCTCGATCGACCCCGCACCCGTCCGCGCCGAGGTCCCTTGTGATCGCTATCGCCCAACGTTCGTTCGGCGTCCTCGCGCTCGTCGCCCTGGTGATCGCGGTGGCCACGTTCACCGCGTTGCTCACCCGTCGCGTCCCGTCGTGGCTGCCGGACGCGGCGTTGCCGACCGCCACCGCCATCGCGGCCGTGGCGACCGGCGGATCGCTCCTGCTGTCCGAGGTCGCCGACTACACGCCGTGCACCCTGTGCTGGTACCAGCGCATCGCCATGTACCCGCTCGTGGTGATCCTCGGGGTCGCGGCGGCTCGCGGCGACCGTGAGGTCTGGCGCATGGCGGTGCCCCTGTCAGCGATCGGCAGCGTGATCGCGATCTGGCACATCGCGATCGAGCGCAACCCGGCGCTGGGCGGTGCCTGCGACCCGGCCGCGCCCTGCTCGATCATCTGGGTCCAGGAGTTCGGCTTCCTGACCCTGCCCACGATGGCGTTGATCGGGTTCGTCGCCATCGCCGGGCTGACCCTGGCCGCCCGCGATCGCTGACCGGGTCGTTCCGCGCCCTCGATCCCGACCCCTGCCGCAGACGCCCCCCGCCCCACACGTCCCCGCTGCACAGGTCTCCGCCCCACACGTCCCTGCCGCACACGGCTCCACCGCTTCCGTTCCCACCGCACCCGTCCGGAGGACCACGATGTCCAACACACCCACCCGCAAGGCACGCGCTCAGGCCGACCGGCAAGCCCGGGAGCAGGAGCGCCAGGCACAGCAACGTCGGCAGCGGCTGCTGCTCGCCGCCGGTGGTGCGGTCGTCCTGCTGCTGGCCGTCGGGATCGGGGTCCTCTCCGCCGGCGAATCGGCGGAGCGTGAGGACGTCCCCACCGTCGAGGACGTCGCCGGCGACCCGACGATCGAGGGCGAGGGGTTCCCGCCCGCCCCGGAGGACCCGGCCGACGATGCGGTGGTCGGCGAGTCGGCGCCGGTGGTGCGCGGCGCGGACTTCGACGGCACCGAGGTCACGATCGGGGATCCCGGTCAGCCACAGGTGATCGCGTTCATGGCCTCCTGGTGCCCCGCCTGCGACGAGGAGCTGCCCCAGGTCGTCGACTGGGTGGAGGCGGGTGGCCTTCCCGAGGGTGTGGAACTGGTCTCGGTCGCCACCAACCACGACCGCGCCCGGCCCAACTGGCCGCCGCAGGACTGGTACGCCGAAGCCGGGTTCGACCGACCGATCCTGGTCGATGACGAGGAGTCCTCGGTGGCCGGCGCCTTCGGGCTGACCGCGACCCCGTTCTGGGTCGCGATCGACGAGGATGGCCAGGCCGTCGGTCGCCTCACCGGCATGATCGGTGCCGAGCAGATGACCGCGCTCGCTGAAGCCGCCGCCGGCTGACCGACGATGCCGGAGCTACCCGACCTGGAGGCCTACCTGGCCGCCTTACGGCCGAGGGTGGTCGACGCACGTCTCGACCGCGTCCGCATCACCGGCGTGTCGTTGTTGCGCACCTACGACCCTCCGGTCGATCGGATCGAAGGGTCACGGATCGTCGCGGTCTCCCGTCTCGGCAAGCGGCTGGTGTTCGAGGTCGAGCACGACCACTTCCTCATCCTGCACCTGATGATCGCCGGCCGGCTTCGGTGGCGTGAGCACGGAGCGAAGGTGCCCGCCAAGATCGGGATGGCCGCGTTCGACGTGTCCGCACCCGGCGATCCGCAGAGCCCGGGTGGATCGCTGGTGCTGACCGAAGCGGGAACCAAGCGCCGTGCCAGCCTCCATCTCGTCGTCGGACGGGACGCGCTGGCCGAGCACGACCGTGGCGGCCTCGAGCCGCTCGAGGTCGACCGGGAGACGTTCGCGGCGCAGCTCACGCAGGAGAACCGCACGCTCAAGCGGGCGTTGACCGACCCGCGCCGGTTCGCAGGGATCGGCAACGCCTTCAGCGACGAGATCCTGCACGCCGCCGGGCTCTCCCCGGTCCGTCGCACCCACCAGCTCGACGACGACGCGATCAGCCGCCTGCACGCTGCCACCGTCGAGGTGCTCACGGCCTGGACCGATCACCTCGTCGACGAGGTGGCGGCGGGGTTCCCGGAGCAGGTGACCGCTTTCCGGGAGGGGTTCGCGGTGCATGGCAGGTACGAGCGGACGTGCCCGACGTGCGGGACGCAGATCCAACGGATCCGGTACGCCAGCAACGAGACCAACTACTGCCCGCGCTGTCAGACCGACGGCAGGGTGTTGGCGGACCGCAGCCTCTCGCGGCTGTTGCGTGATGACTGGCCGCGTACCGTCGACGAGCTCGAGGGAGCGTGAGGTCGGGTCTGGATGGTTCGCGCGTGAGGGCGGGTCTGGGTGGTCCGCGCGTTCCCGCGCCAGCACGCGCTCCACGGCGCGCGGACCGCGTTCGGCTGGTGGGGTAGCTCCGAGGGGGGTCGTGCGTCCACAGGTGGTCTCAGTGCGCCGAGGAGCGGGGTCGGGCCTGGTAGGCTGGGGGTTCGAGAACGTCGCACCGCACGCACGTCACACCGGTCGAGGACCCGCCCGTCGGATCCATCCCGGTGCCGATCGGGCGACGGTGGGCGCGAGGTGGCGAACGAGCCTGCCCCGGCCCGCGGCCTGAGCGGCGGATCACCGACGGTTCGCGGACCATCCCCGGGAAAGGTGCACGCTTGGCTGCTGCCCACGATGCCACGTCCGACGGAGACGCGCCGGACCCGGTCGAGACCTACGACGCCCGCAACATCACGGTCCTCGAGGGGCTCGAGGCCGTCCGTCGTCGCCCCGGCATGTACATCGGCTCGACCGGTGCTCGGGGGCTGCACCACCTGGTCTGGGAGGTGGTCGACAACTCGGTCGACGAGGCGCTCGCCGGCCGCTGCTCACGTATCGAGGTGACGCTGCTGGCTGACGGTGGCGTGCGGGTCGCCGACGACGGCTCCGGCATCCCGGTCGACATGCATGAGAAGGAGGGTCGGTCCGCGCTGGAGGTCGTCCTCACCGTGCTGCATGCCGGTGGCAAGTTCGACCAACAGGCCTACGCCGTCTCCGGTGGACTGCACGGGGTCGGCATCTCCGTGGTCAACGCGCTGTCCAAGCTGCTGGTCGCGGAGATCCGCCGTGACGGGACGCTCTACCGCCAGTCGTTCCGCCGGGGGATCCCCGACGGTCCGGTCGAGCCCGTCGGCGACGCCGACCCACACCTGCTCGAGCACGATCCGGACCAGCCCATCACCGGGACGTGCATCACCTTCTGGCCCGACGAGGACATCTTCGTCGAAGGCGTCGACTTCGTCCGGGACACGATCTGTCGCCGGCTGCGCGACACCGCCTTCCTCACCGCAGGTCTGAAGATCGTCGTCACCGACGAGCGTCCCGACCCCGACGCCGAGGAACCCACCGAGCCGGTGGTCGAGACCTTCCACGCCCCCGGCGGGCTGCGTGATTTCGTCGACCACATCCGCAGCACCAAAGCCAAGGACGGCCTGCACGATCCCATCCACCTCGAGTCGGAGGAGATCGGCCCCAACGGCGCGCAGTCGGTCGAGATCGCGTTGCAGTGGATCAACGACTTCAACGACTCGATCCTCACCTTCGCCAACACGATCAACACCCACGAGGGTGGGACGCACGAGGAGGGGTTCCGTACCGCGATCACCTCCGTGATCAACCGGTGGGCGAAGGACAAGGGGCTGCTGCGCTCCAAGGAGGTCGACACGCTCACCGGCGACGATCTGCGCAGTGGGCTGGTCGCCATCGTCTCCGTCAAGGTCGGTGACCCGCAGTTCGAGGGCCAGACCAAGACCAAGCTCGGCAACACCGAGGTCAAGTCGTTCGTGCAGACCACGACCTACTCGCGCGTGGCGGAGTGGCTCGAGGAGCATCCCAACGAGGGCAAGCTGATCGTGCAGAAGGCGGAGGGCGAAGCCCAGGCACGGATCGCGGCCCGCAAGGCTCGTGACCTGACCCGGCGCAAGTCCCTGCTGGAGACCACCTCGCTGCCGGGCAAGCTCGCCGACTGTCAGACCCGGGATCCGTGGGAGTCCGAGCTGTACATCGTGGAGGGCGACTCGGCTGGCGGCTCCGCCAAGATGGCGCGCGACCGACGGACCCAGGCGATCCTGCCGATCCGCGGCAAGATCATCAACGTGGAGAAGGCCCGTCTGCCCAAGATCCTCGCCAACAACGAGGTGCAGGCGCTGATCACCGCGATGGGCACCGGGTTCGCCGACGACTTCGACGTCACCAAGGCCCGGTACCACAAACTGGTGTTGATGGCCGACGCGGACGTCGATGGCGCCCACATCCGCACGCTGTTGCTGACGTTCCTGTTCCGGCACATGAAGCCGCTGATCGAAGCCGGCTACGTCTACCTCGCACAGCCGCCGCTGTACCTGGTCTTCCACCCGACGCGCAAGAAGCAGATGACCTACGCCTTCACCGACGCGGAGCGCGACGGGCTCGTGAACGTGATCCGCGAGGAGGTCGGGCCGGACCGCAAGATCGAGGTCCAGCGGTTCAAGGGGCTCGGCGAGATGGACCCCGACCAGCTGTGGCAGACCACGATGGACCCGGAGAACCGGACCCTGAAGCTGGTCACCATGGATGACGCGTCGGCGGCGGACGAGATGTTCTCGATCCTGATGGGCGATGACGTGGTCTCGCGGCGTGACTTCATCCAAGCCAACGCCAAGTACGCGACGTTGGACGTTTGACGTGCGCGATCTCGTCGATGGATCGGTCGCGCGCGCCCTGCTGTGGGTGCTCGCTGGGCTCCTCGCGCTGGTGGGGCTGACGGTGCTCGTCGCTCCGGAGCTGACCAGCGCGCCCGGCGCGATCGGGGAACTGCTCCTCCTGGTCCTCGCCGCCGGGCTGCCCGGTCTGGTCCTGATCGCGGCGCTCGTGCGACGGCGTCGCCGGCTCGACGACCTGGAGTCCTGACCATGGATCGCACGTTGCGCGCTGCGCTGCTCGCCACCGTGATCGTCGGTGGTGGGATCGCTGCGTTGGGTCCCTTGCTCGGGTTCCCCACCGGTGGCTCGGTGACGGCCGGTGTCATCGCCGGGGTGCTGTCCGGGGGGTTGCTGATCGCGGCGGGCCGACGTGCGGAGACCTTCCACCCCACCGACCCCAACGCCCACCTCGCCGACGACGCCCGGCCGGACGCGTCCGATGATGCTCGGCCGCACCCTGGTGACGACGACCCCTCGACCTGACCCCGACCGGCGCCTGACCGTGCTGGTGTGGACCTGGAACCGCCCCGGAGGACCCCGTGCCCGACGATCCCACCCCCCCGAGCGACGACCCCACCTCCCCGTCCGACGGTGGGGACGGCGACGCGACCTCCGGTGGCGATGGCGCGATCGGTGAGCCCGTCGGCAACGAGGGCGTACCGGCGTCCGGCGACGGGTCGACCCCGGGTGATGCGCCGATGCCCGGTAGCCCGACCCCGATGCCGGGTGACCCCGTCCCCCGAGCGGAGGACGGCACCCCACTCGACGAGACCGGCAGCGTCCTGGCCGCCCGGGTCGAGCCGGTGGTGATCGAGGACGAGATGCGCACGTCCTACCTCGACTACGCCATGAGCGTGATCGTGGGGCGGGCGCTCCCGGACGTCCGCGACGGCCTCAAGCCGGTGCACCGGCGCATCCTGTACTCGATGGACGAGACGGGCCTACGCCCCGACCGGCCGTACCGCAAGTGCGCGTCCGCGGTCGGTGACGTGATGAAGAAGTACCACCCCCACGGCGACTCGGCCATCTACGACTCGCTGGTCCGCATGGGGCAGGACTTCTCGACCCGCTACGAACTGATCGATGGTCACGGCAACTTCGGGTCGGTCGACGGGGACCCCCCGGCGGCGATGCGCTACACCGAATCGCGTCTGTCGCGGCTGGCGATGGAGCTGCTGCGCGACATCGACGAGGAGACGGTCGACTTCATCCCCAACTACGACGGGTACGAGGATGAACCCGTCGTGTTGCCCGCCCGGTTCCCGAACCTGCTGGCCAACGGATCGACGGGGATCGCGGTCGGGATGGCCACCAACATCCCGCCGCACAACCTCGGCGAACTGATCGATGCCACGATCGCGCTGATCGACGACCCGTCGCTGACCGCCGTCGACCTGATGCAGTACGTGCCGGGACCGGACTTCCCGACCGGCGGGCTCATCCTCGGCAACCAGGGCGCCTACGACGCGTACACCACCGGCCGTGGCTCCATCAAGGTCCGCGCGGTGTGCACCATCGAGGAGCCCGAGCGGGGCCGGGACCGCGAGCGCATCGTGGTCACGGAGATCCCCTACCTCGTCAACAAGGCGAGCCTGCTCCAGAAGATCGCCGAACTGGTCAACAACAAGGTCATCGCTGGCATCGCCGACCTGCGTGACGAGTCCTCCCGCGAAGGTATGCGGGTGGTCATCGATCTCAAGCGCGATGCCAACGCCCAGGTGGTGCTCAACCAGCTCTACAAGCACACGTCGCTGCAGGACACCTTCGGGGTGAACCTCCTCGCGTTGGTCGACGGCGTCCCGAGGACGCTGACGCTCGACCAGGCGCTGAGCCACTACATCGATCACCAGGTCGACGTGATCACCCGGCGGACCCGATACCGCCTGCGCAAGGCCGAGGACCGGGCCCACGTCCTCGAGGGATTGTTGATCGCGCTGGACGCGATCGACGAGATCATCGCCCTGATCCGCTCCAGCGAGTCCGCGGACACCGCCAAGGCGGGGCTGATGTCCGGGTTCGAGCTGTCGGAGATCCAGGCCCAGGCGATCCTCGACATGCAGCTGCGACGGCTCGCGCAGCTCGAGCGTCAGCGCATCCAGGAGGAGTACGACGAGCTGCAGGAGCTGATCGCCGAGCTGCGTTCGATCCTGGCCGATCCCGGCCGGGTCCGGCAGATCATCAAGGAGGAACTCAGCCACGTCCGCGACCGCTTCACCGACGAGCGACGCAGCCGGCTGGTCGCCGACGACGGGGCGATGAGCGTCGAGGATCTGATCCCGGTCGACGACGTCGTCATCACGCTGACGCGGGCCGGCTACGTCAAGCGCACCCCGGTCGATGCGTTCCGGACCCAGAAGCGCGGCGGCCGAGGGGTGCGGGGCACGGACATGAAGGAGGACGACATCGTGTCGCGCCTCCTGACCTGCTCCACCCACGACCACCTGCTGTTCTTCACCAACCGCGGCCGGGTCTACCGGATCAAGGCCTACCAGATCCCGGAGAAGT
>SKNP01000298.1 GCA_007120485.1 Nitriliruptoraceae bacterium | reverse complement strand
TCCGGTGAAGATCGCCGAGGACTACGCGATGCTCCAGCACCTGGTCGACGGGCGCGTCGACCTGATGCTCGGCCGCGGCAACCAGGCGCCGGTCTACCCGTGGTTCGGCCAGGACATCCGCAACGCCATCTCCCTCACGGTCGAGAACTCCGCGCTGTTGCACCGGCTGTGGCGCGAGGAACGCGTCGACTTCGAGGGTCGCTTCCGCACACCGCTGCAGGGGTTCACCGTGACCCCGCAGCCGCTCGACGGGGTGCCGCCGTTCGTGTGGCACGGCTCGATCCGCAGCCCGGAGATCCCGGAGCTGGCCGCCTACTACGGCGACGGGTTCTTCCACAACAACATCTTCTGGCCGATGCACCACACCAAGCAGATGGTCGAGCTCTACCGGGAGCGCTTCGAACACTACGGACACGGTGCGCCGGACCAGGCCATCGTCGGGCTCGGCGGACAGGTGTTCATGCGGGAGCGCTCCCAGGACGCCGTCGCCGAGTTCCGGCCGTACTTCGACGTCGCCCCGGTGTACGGCCACGGGCCATCGCTCGAGGAGTTCACCGCGCAGACCCCGTTGACGGTCGGCAGCCCGCAACAGGTCATCGAACGCTACGCCGGGATGCGTGACGCGGTCGGTGACTACCAGCGGCAGCTGTTCCTCATGGACCACGCCGGGCTGCCGTTGAACGTCGTGCTCGAGCAGATCGAGATCCTCGGCACCCAGGTGGTGCCCGTCCTCCGCGAGGAGCTGGCCCGCGGCCGCCCGGCCCACGTGCCCGACGCCCCGACCCACGCCAACCGACGGACCGCGACGGCGACGGCCGACGTCATGGGTGCGGTCGAGGGCCGCGACCGATGACGGGGCCGTGGCCGACCGGCACCGATGATCGACCGGCGATCGTGTTCGACGTCTTCCGGACGCTGGTGCGGTTCGACGGCGACCACGTCGATGACGACACCTTCGGGTTCCTGGCCGACTGGCTGGGCTACCGCGGGATCCTGGTCGACGACGCCGACCTCGCGGCACGCTTCGACGCGACCACCCAACGACACCTGGACGCGGCACCCGGCCAGCCGCCGGACGTCGAGGTGGTGGGCGTCTGGGAGGACGTGCTGGGTTCGCTGCCGGACCCGCGGGAGCGCACCGGAGCCGATCGGCGTGACCTGGCGACCGAGCTGGCCCTGACGTATCGGCAGATCACCACCCGAACCCTCGAGGTGTGGCCCGGCACCGAGGAGATGCTCGCCGCCTGCCAGGGGGTCCGGCTGGCCATCGCGTCGAACACCCAACGGGTCTACACCCGGGCGGAGCTGGAACGGCTCGGGCTCTGGGACCCCTTCGAGGTGGTCGTCTTCAGCTCCGACGTGCGAGCGTGCAAGCCCGACCCGGCGGTCATCACCACGGCGCTGGAACGGCTGGCGATCCCACCGCACCGGGCCGTCTACATCGGCGACAACGCCTACGACGACGTCACCGGCGCCGGGCGCGCCGGCCTGCCGACCGTCCTGCTCGACCGCGGCACGCCGGTCCCGGACGACGTGGTCCTGGAGGAGCCGCTGGCCCGCGTGGCCGGTGACGATCCCGTCGCCGCGGTCGAGATCGCCCGCCGCCACCTCGATGCGGGACCACGCCGATGACCGAGCGGACGCGCATGGATCGCGCAGCGGTCCAGGCTCGCCTCGACGCCCGATCGGTGCGTGACCGGGTCTCGCTGGTGGACGCCGACCTGACCGACGCCGACCTCAGCGGCCTCGTGCTCGAGAACGTCGACCTCGCCGACAGCACCGGCAGATCGGCGGTGCTGGTCCGGACCGACCTCCGCAAGGCGAGGTTGCGTCGTTGCCGCCTGCCGGGCGCGACGCTGCAGGACTGCCGGTTCCAGGGCGCCCGCCTGGTCGCGTGCGACCTGCGGTACACCGATCTGGAACGGTGCTCGTTCAAGTCCGCCACGCTCGACCGGGTCGACCTGTACCGGGCTCGGCTGGGACCGGGCACGGTGTTCGAGGACGCCGACGTGAGCAACGGTTCGTTGCACCTGGCGATCCTCGACGGCGTCACCCTGCCGCGTGCCTCGATCGAACGGGGCGAACGCGACGGGCTGCTCCCCGAGGACGAACGGGCCTTCGAACGGTTCCACCACGCGGCCGCCGACCTCGGCGGTGGTGACCTGGACCGCCTCGAGCTCCACCTGGCCCGGCGCCACCGCGAAGCAGCCGGCGTCTACCGCGCCTTATCGGGGCTGTGGACGACGCAGGGGGCCAACCGCGACGCCGCCTGGGCCTACGTCCGTGCGCGTCGTCTGGAGACGACCGCGTGGGCGCCACGGCACCGCCGGCGGCGGGAAGCGGCCGAAGCAGAGCACCTCAGCGACCACGACAAGCGCGAGCAGGTCGGCGCGAGCGTCGCGACGATCCGCTTCCTCGGCGGCCGGCTGGCCGACCTGACCGCCGGCTACGGCGAGCGGCCCCTGCGGGTCCTGTTGACGGCGGTCGCGTGGCTGGCGGTCGTCGCGGTGGCGATGGCGCTGCTGCCGGGCGGTGCCAGCGACCCTGGCGAGGCCGTGGTCCTCGCGCTGCAGGCGATCACGACGACCGCGGCTCCACCCGCCACGGCGACGACCTGGCTGCGGGTCGCGACCGCCTTGGCGGCCGCCGGCGGCATCATGCTGCTCGGGTTGCTCGGGTTCACGGTGGCCAACCGGCTGCGCAACGCGTGAGGCCGGCCACCGGCAGGCCGGCCACCGCTCGGCTTGCATCCTGGCGTCCCCTCGACCACGGTGGCGGGCCCGCCGGTACCCGGCGCACCGAGCGGTCACGACGGAAGGGGTCGACGGTGGTGTTCAACCTGGTCCAGGCGCTGCAGGAGACGCGTAGCCTCGCGGACGACCATCCGGACGACCCCGCGTGGAGCGCGCTGCGCGGCCAGATCGACGAGGTGCTCGCGGTCCTGACCGACGACGACTCGGTGGGTGACCCGATCGAGCCCGACAGCACCGGCCGGCTGGTCCGCACCGACATCGACGTCGAGGAGGCGCAGATGGCGGCCGCGGCACTGATGGCGGTCCACGACCGGCCCCAGGAGGAACAGCTCGAGCTGGCCCGCGCCGCGGTCGAGGACCTGGCCGACGCGCTGCCCTGAGCCCCGGGATCTCCCGAGCGCCGTCCCACCTCGACGCCGGAGACTCCGCCGACGGGCCACGCCGACGTCGGTGCCTCAGCCGGCGAGCAGCTCCCGCACCACCGGCGCGAGCGCCCGCACCGCCGCACCCCGATGGCTGATCGCGTGCTTCTCCTCGGGCGTGAGCTCCGCGTTGGTGCGGCCGTCGCCGACCTGTTCGCTGACGAAGTGCGGGTCGTAGCCGAAGCCGTGCGTGCCGCGGGGCTCGTCGACGATCCGCCCGTCCATCG
>SKNP01000253.1 GCA_007120485.1 Nitriliruptoraceae bacterium | reverse complement strand
GACGTACGCACCGGCACCGAGGACCCGATGACGGTGCTGGTCTACATCGACCACAACATGGGCACGCTGGTCAAGGACGCCTTCGTCGTCGAGGAACCGCTGGCCACGCTCGAGCGACGGTTCCAGGAGCTGTCAGCCGACGAGCCGGACACCACCTTCGACGAACTCGACCTCGCCGACGCGCGAGCGCGCATCACCGAGGCGATCGAGCTGGCCGCGATCAGCTACCCGCCCCTGGAGACCGAGACCTGGCCGGCCTGCCGGCCGCTGGTCGAGTGGGTGCTCCGGCACCTCCCGGAGGGCGGCACCGGCTACGTCCGTCCCGACTGGACGGAGGAGGCACGCGAGCAGCTCATCGAGCGGTTCCTGGCCTCGCCCCACGCCCCCGACGTCCCGACCGAGGATGCCGACGACCTCGCGCACGTGCTGGTGTGGTTCGCCTGCGACTACGGACCCGGGGATCCCCTGCGCTGGAGCACGGTGTCGGTCGAGATCTTCCTCACCGACTTCCTGGTTCGCAAGGCGCTGTTCTCCCAGAAGACCCTGCGCCGGGCTCCCAAGGTGCTGGAGGCGTTCGTGCGCTTCGCCCACCAGGAGCGCGGGATCCGCGCCGAGTTGACCACACAGACCCTCGACAGCATCGAGCAGCACGCGCCGGAGTTCCGTCGACAGCTCAGCGGTGAACAGGAGGGGTTCGGTCAGGGGTTCGGTCAGCTGCTCCAGGAGTTCCTCGGCGACCACCAGCCGGGAGAGCACGGCGTCGGGTTCACCTTCGACGCCGACGGTCGAGCGGTGCCGGTCACCGAGCGGATGCGCGAACTGCTGATCCAACAGGTTGGCGACGAGCACACCCTCAAGTCGCTCGACCTTGTGCCGCTGCCCGACGAGCCGCTCGACCTCGACCGACTCCCCTCCGACATCCACGACCGCGTCGCACGCATCGCCGAGTTTACTGACGCCGGTTGCGAGCAGTTGCTCGACATCGAGCACCGCACGGCCTGCCGCCGGCTCCTGGCCGACGTCGCCGAAGCCGACCCACGCATCTTCCGCCGCCGTAGCCGCGACGACATCGCGGCCGCAGCCATCGTGTGGACGATCACCAAGGCCAACGGCAGCCTCGAGCCCTACCACGGCGGGCTGACCGCCAAGCGGCTGATCGGCTGGTTCGGCGTCACCGGCAGTGTCTCGCAGCGTGCCGAGACGATGCTGCGCGCCCTCGAGATCCCGCGCCGCGACGACACCGGTATCCGGCTGGGCACCACCCGTTACCTGACCGCCGACGCCCGGGCGTCGATCGCCGAACAACGCGACCGGTGCAGCTGACCGAGCGGTCCCGGCCGCATGCTTACGACCCCGGGAGGTGTCACACCTCGCCACGGATCCGGATCTCCCGGGACTCCCTGTGATCATCGGTACCTTGCTGGTAACACATGGAGGCTGATCGTGGCCGAGAGCACCTTCACGTTCCGGGTCGATGACGAGCTCAAGGCCGCCTTCGCCGAGGTTGCCGCGAGCCAGGAGCGAACAGCGGCCCAGCTGCTGCGCGTCCTGATGAAGGACGCGGTGCACCGCGACCGAGAGCTCAGAGAGCACGACCGCTGGTTCCGCGACGAGATCGAACACGCGCTGCGTGAGGCTGACGACCCTGCCGTGCCCCGTCTGGCTCACGAGTCGGTCCGCTCCAGCTGGCAACAGCAACGCGCGGCGATCGAGCGGCAGGAGACCGGACGTTCCGCATGAGGCTCGAGTGGCTCCCCGAAGCCGCTCGCAACCTCACGACGCAACTCGAATGGATCGCCGAGCGTGACCTGGCGGCGGCGATCGACGTGGGCGATGCCGTCCACACGGCGGTGGCGCGGCTCGCCGATCATCCCACGATCGGACGCCCGGGCCGTGTCCCCACCACGCGGGAGCTGGTGGTCGCCGGAACACCGTACGTGGTGGTGTATCGGACCGAGCGGGCCGTCGTGTTGCTACTACGGATCCTCCATCGTGCTCAACGCTAACCACCCAGCTGACCACACCACCGGGAGCGCGGGCCGCATCGGCGGGCTGGCGGTGATCGACCACGGCGATCCGCCAGGCGGCGACCAGCTCCTGGTACGTCCTGCTCGCGCTAAGCAGCTCCTCGTGGCTCCCGCGCGCGGCCGCCAAGGCGATCGTGCGAGAGGGACCAGCCATCAGCGGCTCAGGCCAGACCTGGCAAACATCTGACCTAGCAAGCGTCTGGAGCCCACTTGCGGCGACATGTCACCGGTGCTCCCTACGCTCGCGGCACTCGGATCTGGACCCATCGCGCACCGGGAGCCGCCGGATTGGAAGCCACCCCTTCGGATGACGCCACGGACGGCGTGTCCTCCCACGCTTCCGCCGAGGGTGTCCCCTCCCCTGCCGCCGCTGCGGCCATCCACACGCTGGACGACCGACTGCGGCTGTTCGCCTGGCTGAGTGGGCCGGACCGTCAGCTCTACCTGTGGCTGCTACGCGTGTTCGACCGGGCCCGCCGCACCTACGAGGTGCGGCTGACCACCGAGCAGGTCGCGGCCGCACTCGACGAGTTCTCCGAAGCCGACTCGACGATCCCCCAGGCGACGGACCTGTCCGGCAGCCTCGACGCGCTCGTCGACTGGGGCGTGCTCGACCGCAGCCAGGACAGCGGCCGGGTCCGGAGCATCGCCGAGTACCGGCGACGCGCCTCGGTCTACCAGCTCACCGAGCTGGGGTTCCTCGCGCACAACGCGGTCGAGCGGGTCATCGCCGCCCGGCCCGACGAGGCCCAGCTCAAGGCGATCGCGCTCGGCACGATCCTCGAGGACCTCGCCGCCCTGCGGGAGGCCAACCTCGCCGCCGATCCGGTCGCGGTCCACCGGCTGCTCGACCGGCTCCACGGCGTCCTCACCGACCTCGCGGACCGTGCCGCCCGCTTCTACCTCGTCATCGGTGAGCTCGCCCGGACCGACGACGCCCGCCCGGAGACCTTCCTGCGCCACAAGGACCTGCTGCTCGATCACCTGCGCACGTTCCACGCCGAGCTGTCGCGCTACGGCCCGCTGATCAGCGCCGCGGTGGAAGCGGTGCAGGCCACGGGGGAGGACGCCCTGGCCGACCTCGCCGCGCAGGCCGATCCCTCCCCCTTCGCGACCCCCGTCGAACGCGCGGCGCGGTGGCGCGAGCACTGGGACGGCATCGTCGCCTGGTTCGTCGGCGACCACGGGCGGACCGCGACGATCGACCGGCTCGACGCGCGCACGACCTCGGCGATCGCGGATCTCGCGGCGCTTCTGCGGCAGGTCACCGAGGCCCGCCGTTCCGGGGTGAGTCGTGACGCCCAGCTGCGCGAGCTCGCGGCGTGGTGCTGGGCGGCGCCATCCGACGCCGACGCGGCGGCGCTGTGGGCGGTGGCCGCG
>SKNP01000320.1 GCA_007120485.1 Nitriliruptoraceae bacterium | reverse complement strand
TGCCGGACAACGCCGTCGAGTACTTCGTCTCCTACTACGACTACTACCAGCCCGAGGCCTACATCGCGCAGACGGACACCTACATCGAGAAGGACTCGTCGATCAACGACGAGATCGACCGGCTGCGTCACCGCGCCACCATGGCGTTGCTCAGCCGTCGGGACGTGGTGGTCGTGGCGTCCGTGTCGTGCATCTACGGGCTCGGATCGCCGTTCGAGTACGAGGATCACGTCCTGGCCCTGCGCGACGGGCAGGAGGCCGGCCTCGATGCCTCGATGCGCAAGCTGGTCGACCTGCAGTACTCGCGCAACGACCTCAACCTGGTCCGGGGCACCTTCCGGGTCCGTGGCGACACCCTGGAGGTGTTCCCGGCCGACGACGAGCGCGCCATCCGTGTGGAGTTCTTCGGCGACGAGGTCGACCGCATCACTCGGGTCGATCCGTTGACCGGAGAGGTCAGCAAGCCGATCGAGCAGGCGGCGATCTTCCCGGCGTCGCACTACGTGTCCTCACAGGAGGCGCTGGAGCGGGCGTTGGGATCGATCCAGACCGAACTCGACCAGGTCCTGGCCGACTACGAGCGCGACGGCAAGCTGCTCGAGGCCCAGCGGCTGCGCATGCGGACCAACCACGACCTGGAGATGATCCGCGAGGTCGGTTCGTGCAACGGCATCGAGAACTACTCGCGGCACTTCGATGGCCGAGAACCCGGTCAGGCTCCCTACACGCTGCTCGATTACTTCCCGGACGACTTCGTGCTGTTCGTCGACGAGTCCCACGTCACGATCCCGCAGGTCGGTGGGATGTACGAGGGGGACCGTTCACGCAAGGACAGCCTGATCGAGCACGGGTTCCGCCTGCCATCGGCTCGGGACAACCGGCCGTTGACCTTCGACGAGTTCCTCGATCGGGTCGGGCAGCGACTGTTCGTCTCCGCCACCCCTGGCCCGTACGAGCGGCGCGAGTCGGACACCATCACCGAACAGATCATCCGGCCGACCGGGCTGGTCGATCCGGAGGTCGTGCTGCAGCCGACCACGGGGCAGATCGACGATCTGATGGAGCGGATCCGTGAGCGGGTGGCCTCGAAGCAACGTGTCCTGGTGACGACCCTCACCAAGAAGATGGCCGAGGACCTCACCGACTACCTCACGGAGAACGGGGTGCGGGTGCGCTACCTCCACTCTGACATCAACACCGTGGAACGTGTCGACATCCTCCGGGGGCTGCGGCTCGGCGAGTTCGATGTGCTGGTCGGTATCAACCTGCTGCGCGAGGGTCTCGACCTGCCGGAGGTCTCCCTCGTCGCCATCCTCGACGCCGACAAGGAGGGGTTCCTGCGTTCGCCTACCTCGCTGATCCAGACGATCGGTCGTGCGGCGCGCAACGTCGACGGCCGTGTGGTGATGTACGCGGACCACGTCACCGACGGCATGCAGAAGGCGCTGGACGAGACCTCCCGGCGGCGGGAGAAGCAGCTCGCGTACAACGAGGAACACGGCATCGACCCGCAGACGATCCGCAAACGGGTCGGCGACATCATCGCTGCGGTCCGAGCGGAGGAGCAGGGTGAGGACTACCGCCCTGATGACACGCCGACGAGCGAGACGGCGGCGACCGCCAGCGATCCGGGCGAGCTACCTCAGGAGGATCTCCGGGCCCTGATCCAACGGCTCGAGGAGGAGATGCACGAGGCTGCAGGCGACCTGCGGTTCGAGTACGCCGCCAGGCTCCGCGACGAGGTCAGCGACCTCAAGCGCGAGCTGGCGTCGATGGAGGCCGCCGGGGTTTGAGCAGGTCCCGTCATCGCGCGGACAGCGTGGACGACGGTTCATCCCTCGCGACCTGAGACGCGCGACCTGAGACGTCCGACCTGAGACGCGCGACCTGAGACGCGCGACCTGAGACGTCCGACGTGAGGACGTCCGACCCGGGGACGTCCGACCCGGGGACGGCATCACGATGGTCCGCGAGGAGGACGTCGCCCGCGGCCGTCAGCCCGTAGCGTGGTGCTCGATCCGGTCGGCGCGTCGTGCGCCATCGGCGAGGCTCACGGAGGGCGAGGTGACCCAGGTACTCAGGTGCGAAGGCCTGCGGAAGGCCTTCGGCGACCTTCAGGCGGTCGAGGACATCTCGTTCACGATCGACCGAGGCGAGACCTACGGCCTGCTCGGGCCCAACGGGGCGGGCAAGACCACCTCGATCTCCATGGTCGCGGGGTTGCTGCATCCCGACGCAGGCGAGATCGTCGTCGCCGGCGAGCGGATGCACCCGCGGGCGACCACCGCCAAGGCGGCGGTCGGCCTGGTGCCCCAGGAGGTCGCCATCTACCCCGACCTCAGCGCCCGCGAGAACCTGCGGTTCTTCGGTCGGCTCTACGCGCTCAGGCAGAGGCAGCTCGATGCCCGGGTCGACGCCATCCTGGAGGTCATCGGGCTGAGCGACCGCGGAGACGACCGTGCGGGTGAGTACTCGGGTGGGATGAAACGACGGCTCAACATCGGCATCGGTCTGCTCCACGAACCGCAGCTGCTGATCCTCGACGAGCCGACCGTCGGAGTGGACCCGCAGTCACGCAACGCCATCCTCGAGTCGGTCGAGGCCCTGGCGACCGACGGCCTGGCCGTCCTGTACACGACCCATTACATGGAGGAGGCCGAGCGGCTCTGTGACCGGATCGCCATCGTGGACAAGGGACGCGTGGCCGCCGAGGGGACCCGCCGCGAACTCGTCGCCACGATCGGCGAGCAGGACCTCGTCCGGCTGGATGTCGCCGGTGACGCGCCGCAGGCCGCCGTGGCCCTCCGACAGCTCCACGACCTCGGGTCGGTCGATGTCGAGGATCACGCGGTCGTCTGCCTGCTTCACGGTGCGGCCCAGCGGCTACCCACCCTGCTCGGTGCGGTCGCCGAGGTTGGCGTGTCGGTGACCGGTGTCGAGGTGCGAGAGCCCGACCTCGAGGACGTCTTCCTGCACCTGACCGGTGCAGCGCTACGTGACTGAGGGGCGAGGGCGTATGCGGGCGGCATCGGCGATCCTGGGCAAGGACCTCCGTCTGCGGTTGCGTGACCGCAGCATGTTGCTGTTCGCGGTGGTGATCCCGCTGGGACTGACGGTGCTGTTCTCGTTCGTCTTCCCCGACGCGGAGGACATCGAGCTCACCGGCACCGTGGTCGATGAGGATGGGGGCGAGGTCGCCAGCGGCTTCGTCGACGGCGTCCTGCCGACCTTGGTCGACGACGGCCTGCTCACGCTGGTCGACGTCGATGATGCGCAGGATGCTCGTCGGCAGGTCGAGGACGGGGACCTCGACGCCGCATGGATCGTGCCCGACGGTTTCAGCCGCGCGGTCACGGCGGGTGAGGCAGCGGAGCTCGAGGTGCTCGTGGCCGCGGGGGCTGGCATCGCGGGGGAGGTCGCGCGCGGCGTCGCTGACGCCTTCGCCACCGAACTCGAACAGGTCACCCTCGCGGTCGCCGTGGATGCGCAGGCGCGCGGTGGCGCTCCTTCACCGCAGCGCATCGAAGCGCTGGCAGCCGCGTCACAGGAACGGTCCGACGTGATCGCCGTCGAGGATCTGGTCACCGGCGGTGAGGACCAGCTCGACAACATGAGCTACCTCGCTGCCGGCATGGCGTCCTTCTTCGTCTTCTTCGTGGTGAGCACCGGTGTCATCGGGCTCCTCGAGGAACGAAGCCAGGGGACCATGCCGCGGTTGCTGGCCGCACCGATCCCGCCTGGAGCGATCCAGCTGGGCAAGTCGTTGGGATCGCTGATCGTGGGACTGGCATCGATGACCGTGCTGGCCTTCGCCTCGTCGCTGCTGCTCGGTGCCGACTGGGGGCACCCCCTCGGGGTGGCCATGCTGATCGTGGCGATCGTGCTCGCGGCGATGGGTGTCATGGCGCTGGTCGGCACCTTCGCACGGACCGTGGAGCAGGCGGGGAACTTCCAGTCGATCGTCGCCGTCGTCCTCGGGCTCTTCGGCGGGGTGTTCTTCCCGATCCCGGGGGAGGGCTGGCTCATCGATGTGGCGACGGCCGCATCGCCCCACGGCTGGTTCCTCCAGGGGCTGAGCGAGCTCGTCGCCAGCGGTGAGGTCGCCGCGGCGGTCCCCGCGACCCTGGCCATCCTGGCCGTCGCGGTCGTGACGGCGGTGCCAGCGTTCGTGCTCCAGCGCAGGGGGCTGGCATGAAGCGGATGTGGACGATCGCGAGGGTCGAGCTGACACGGTTCCTGCGTGACCGGTCGAACCTCTTCTTCGTGTTCGTGTTCCCACTGCTGCTGGTGCTGCTGATCGGCGCGCAGTTCGGTGGCGGGGGAGGGGTCCAGGTCGGTGCGGTGGCGCCCGACGACGTGCCGGCCGAACGCCTGCTCGAGCGCATCGAGGACGCAGGCGGCATCGCCATCGTCGAGGTCGAGGACGAGGAACGGCTCCGTGACGAGGTCTCCCGCGGGGTCCTCAGCGCTGGTGTGGTCCTCCCTGACGACTACGGCGCGCGGGTCGAGGCGGTCGAGCCGACGGAGGTCGCGTTCATCGGCCGTCCCGACAGCACCGCCGCGAGCGTGCGTGCCGTCGTCTCCGCTGCGGTCGCGCAACAGCGACAGGCCGGTCAGGCGGCCGCGTTGGCCGAGGACCAGGTGGAGGGCGGCGGTGACCGGGCCGCTCTCCGGACGCTGGCGCTGGACCTGCAGGCTCAGCTCGACGGCGTGACGGTGCGCGCGGAGACCGTCGGCACCGACGAACTGGGGGAGGAGTTCGCCGGGCTCGGCCAGTTCGACCTCGGGGCGTCCAGTCAGCTGTTCCTGTTCACGTTCCTCACGTCGCTCGCGAGCAGCGCCGCGTTGATCCAGCTCCGGGAGTACGGCGTCGCCCATCGGATGCTGGCGTCGCCGACCCCGATGCGGCAGATCGTCGGCGGGCTGACGGCCGGTCGGCTCCTGGTCGCGCTCGTCCAGGCGCTCTACATCGTGGTGGCGACGGTGATGCTGTTCCAGGTCGACTGGGGTGATCCGCTGGCGACCGGGGTCGTGATCCTGCTCTTCAGCCTCGTCTCCGCGGCGGCGGGGATGCTCATCGGTGCCGCCATGCGCAACGACAACCAGGCTTCGGGCGTCGGGGTCGGTCTCGGGATCGGGTTGGCTGCGCTCGGGGGCTCGATGGTCCCGCTGGAGCTCTTCCCGGACGGGGTCCGGCTGGTCTCGAGGCTCACCCCGCACGCGTGGGCGAACGAGGCCATGGCGGAGATCGTTCGGCGCGACGCTGGCCTGGGCGACGTCATCCCGCAGGTCCTGGCGCTCGGGGGTTTCGCGGTGGTGCTGCTGGTCCTCGGGACGTTCACACTGCAACGGACCCTCGCCCGCTGACCCCTGCCCGCTGGCCCCTGCCCGCGAACTCCCGCCCGCTGCCCCCGCCCGCTGACCTTCGCCCGCTGACCCTCGCGCACCGCCGGACGGTCGTGACGCCCGAGGTGCCCGGCGTGGGGTGCCAGGGGAGCTAGCATCACGGATGGCGTGTCATCGATCTTCCGTCCCCGAGCAACGAGGCAACGACCGTGACCGCGTTCCTCCAGGCCGTCCACCCGTGGCTCGGCTACGCCGTCTCGCTGGTCGTGCTCATCGCGGCGATGGTCGGGCTCGGGCGCGCGAAGGACGCCCGGGAGTTCACGTCCGGCCTGTACGCCGCGGCGATGGTGCTGCTGGACATCCAGGTGCTGCTGGGCATCGTGCTGTACGCGGTGAACGGGAGCTGGGACGCGCGCCCGGAGATCGCCTACATCCATCCGATCCTCGGGTTGGCGGCGCTGGGCGTAGGCCATGCCCTCATCGGGCGGGCCCGCAAGCAGCAGATGGCGGTCGAGGCGCACCGCACCGCGGCCCGGGGGCTGCTGATCGCGTTCGTGCTGGTGCTGCTCAGCATCGGGATCGCCAGCGCCCCGCCGTTCCTCTGAGCGACCGCCGACGCTGGTCACCAGCCGCGGTCGCGCCACTCCGCGAGGTGGGGTCGCTCGGCGCCGAGCGTCGTGTCGTCGCCGTGACCGGGGTAGACCCAGGTCTCGTCGGGGAGACGGCCGAAGACGCGTGACTCCAGGCCGTCCATGATGCGACGGTGGTTCTCCGCGCTGCCGAAGGTGTTGCCGGGCCCACCCGGGAACAGGGTGTCGCCGCTGAACAGGTGCGGGCGCTCCTCGCCGTGCACCAGGTAGAGCAGCGAGCCTTCGGTGTGACCGGGGAGGTGGATCACCTCCACCTCGATGTCGCCGACCTGGATCCGTTGACCATCGGTCAGGTTCGCGTCGACCGGGCGCGGGAACAGCGCCGCGTCACCGTCGTGCCCCCAGACCTCCAGGCCCAGGCGGTCTCGGACGTCGTCCCAGGCGCGGACGTGGTCCCAGTGGCCGTGGGTCTGCACCGCCGCGATCGGCTGTCGGTCGACCACCGCCTCGGCGAGACGGTCGGGGCGGGCCGCGCAGTCGATCAACAGCGCCGCACCCGTCCGCGCGCAGGCGACGATGTAGACGTTGTTGTCCATCGCTTCGACGGACAGCTTGCGGACGGAGACGTCCCCGTCGGTGCGCTCCTGCCACGGTCCGTCCGGTTCCACGTGTCCGGTGTAGCGCTCGGTCACAGCGTCTCCTCGCGGTCGTGGGTCGCGGTCGTGGGTCGCGGTCGTGGTGGTAGGTCGCGGTCGGAGGGCGCGGTCCTGGGGCGGGGCCGTCAGGCGTCGCCTCGGACCTCTTCGGGGACGATCTCGTTCCCGGACGGCTCACCACGCTCGAAGGCGGTGGCGTTGGCCAGGGTGGTGTCCGCGATGTTGGTGAGCGCCTCTTGGGTGAAGAACGCCTGGTGGGCGGTGATGAGCACGTTGGGGAAGGTCAGCAGCCGGGAGAAGACGTCATCCTGGATCACCTGGTCGGAGAGGTCCTCGAAGAACAGGTCGCCCTCCTCCTCGTAGACGTCCAGGGCGAGGTTGCCGATCCGTCCGTCCTTGAGCCCCTCGATCGCCGCACGGGTGTCGATCAGCGCTCCCCGGGAGGTGTTGACGATCATCACCCCGGGACGCATCTTCGCCAGCGCCGCCGCGTCGATCAGGTGATGGGTCTCGGGCGTCAGCGGGCAGTGCAGCGTGATCACGTCGCACTCGGCGAACATCGTGTCGAGATCGACGTAGCGCACGCCGTAGTCGCGGACCTCATCGTTGGGGAACGGGTCGTAGGCACGCAGCGAGCACCCGAAGCCCCGCAGGATGCGAGCGACGATCTGCCCGATGCGGCCCGTGCCGATGATCCCGACGCGCTTGTTGCGCAGATCGAAGCCCAGCAGGCCTTCCAGCGCGAAGTTGCCGTCACGCACCCGGTTGTAGGCGCGGTGGAGGCGACGCTCGACGGCCAACATCAGTGCGACGGTGTGTTCGGCGATCGCGTACGGGGAGTAGGCGGGCACCCGGGACACGGTGATCCCGTGCTGGCGCGCTGCCTCCAGATCCACGTTGTTGAACCCTGCCGACCGCATCGTGAGCAGTTGGACACCGGCTTGTGCGAGCCGGTCGATGACTCCCGCGGAGAGATCGTCGTTGACGAACGGGCACACCGCGTCGTGGCCGTCGGCCAGCGGCGCCGTCGTCGGATCGAGCTTGGCCTCGAGGAACGTCAGGTCGTGGCCGTACCGCTCGTTGGCAGCACGCAGGAAGCGCTCGTCGTAGGGACGGGTACTGAACACGGCCAGGCGCACCAGCCACTCCTCGCTCGTCGTCGGCTGCCGAGCGTAGGCCAGCCAGGGGACATCGCCCAGGCACTCCCCTCAGGCGAACAGGTGTTCGCCTGAGGGGGCCGGAGCGCTATGCTGCCGGAGGTACGCTCCACCGCCTCGCTCGGTCGCCGCCAGCGCTGCCGCACCGACGACCGCTGACCCCGAGCCGTCCGGAGGATCTCCCGTGGCCACGCGCCAACGTGAGCAGATCACGATCAAGGGCGCCCGCGAGCACAACCTCAAGGACGTCGACCTCGAGCTGCCGCGCGACGCCATGATCGTGTTCACCGGCCTGTCCGGTTCCGGCAAGTCGAGTCTGGCCTTCGACACGATCTACGCCGAAGGGCAACGTCGGTACGTCGAGTCGCTGTCGGCTTACGCCCGGCAGTTCCTCGGCCAGATGGACAAGCCGGACGTCGACTTCATCGACGGGCTGTCGCCGGCGATCTCCATCGATCAGAAGTCGACGTCGCGCAACCCTCGGTCGACGGTCGGCACGATCACGGAGATCTACGACTACCTCCGGTTGCTCTACGCACGGATCGGGCAGCCGCACTGTCCCAACTGCGGGCAACCCATCGCGCGACAGACGGCTGAGCAGATCGTCGACCAGGTCCACGAGCTGCCGGCCGAGACCCGCTTCCAGGTGCTCGCACCGGTCGTCCGTGGTCGCAAGGGCGAGCAGGCGGCGCTGTTCCAGCAGCTGTCGACGGAAGGGTTCTCCCGGGTCCGCGTGGACGGTGAGGTCCTCCCGCTCGAGGAGGTCGGCAAGCTCGACAAGAACCGCAAGCACACCGTCGAGGTGGTCGTCGACCGGCTCGTCCAGAAGGAGGACATCCGCCGGCGGCTGTCCGACTCGATCGAGACCGCCCTGTCGCTGGCGGACGGGATCGCGATGATCCAGGTCCTACCGACCCGCGAGGCTATCGCGGCGGCAGAGGAGGCCGGCGATCCCGTCCCGCAGGCCGAGGAGCTGACCTTCTCCGAGCACCTCGCGTGCACCGACTGCGGTCTGAGCTTCGAGCAACTGGCCCCCCGCAACTTCTCCTTCAACTCCCCGTACGGCGCCTGCGAGACCTGCTCCGGGCTCGGGACCCAGCTGATGGTCGACCCGGATCTGGTGGTCGGCGATCCGGACGCCTCGGTCGAGGACGGCGTCATCCTGCCGTGGGGTACCGGGATCCAGTCGAACTACTACCGCCAGCTGTTGCGTGCCACCGTGCAGCACCTAGGGGCCGACCCGGCGACGCCGTGGTCGCAGCTGCCGGAGGAGGTCCGCCGAGCTGTGCTCCACGGGCTCGACGACCGGGTCCACGTGTCCTACACCAACCGCTACGGCCGCAAGCGCTCGTACCGGGCCCGCATCGAAGGCGTGATCCCGTCGCTGAAGCGCCGCCACGCGGAGACCGAGTCGGATCACGTCCGGGCCAACGCCGAGCAGTACATGCGGCAGGTCCCCTGTCCGACCTGTGAGGGTCGGCGCCTCAAGCCGATCGTCCTGGCGGTGACCATCGGTGGGGTGAGCATCGCGGAGCTGACCGCGATGTCGGTGGCCGACGCGGCACGGTTCGTCGACGGGCTCGATCTCAGCGACCGTGAGGCCATGATCGGTGCCCGGGTCCTCAAGGAGATCCAGGCCAGGTTGACGTTCCTGTTGGACGTCGGTCTGGAGTACCTGGCGCTCGACCGGGCGGCCGCGACCCTCTCCGGGGGCGAAGCCCAGCGCATCCGCCTGGCCACGCAGATCGGTGCCGGGCTCGTCGGGGTGCTGTACGTGCTCGACGAACCCTCGATCGGCCTGCACCAGCGCGACAACGAGCGGTTGATCGACACCCTGCTCCGCCTTCGGGATCTGGGCAACACCCTGATCGTCGTCGAGCACGACGAAGCCACCATCGCGGCCTCGGATCACGTGGTGGACATCGGACCCGGTGCCGGCGAGCACGGGGGCGAGATCGTTCACTCCGGGTCGGTGGAGCAACTGCGACGGATGACCCGACGGTCGATGACCGGCGCCTACCTCGCCGGTGAACGCACGATCCCCATCCCGCCGTCCCGGCGTGACGGCTCGGGGGCGTCGATCTCCGTGGTCGCTGGGACCGCGAACAACCTGCGTGACGTGGACGTGGACTTCCCGCTCGGCACCTTCATGTGCGTCACCGGGGTGTCCGGGTCCGGCAAGTCCTCCCTGGTCAACGACATCCTCGCCAAGGTGCTGATGCGTGAGGTCTACGGCTCCCGGGAACTCCCCGGAGGTCACAAGCGGATCACCGGGGTCGACCTCGTGGACAAGGCCGTCGTCGTCGACCAGTCACCGATCGGCCGGACCCCTCGATCGAACCCGGCCACCTACACGGGGGTGTTCGACCACATCCGCAAGCTGTTCGCCACCACGCCGGAAGCCAAGGTCCGCGGGTACCAGCCAGGTCGGTTCTCGTTCAACGTCAAAGGTGGCCGGTGCGAGGCGTGCCGTGGCGACGGGACCCTGCGGATCGAGATGCACTTCCTCCCGGACGTCTTCGTGCCGTGCGAGGTCTGCAAGGGCCGCCGTTACGACCGTGAGACCCTCGAGGTCCGTTACAAGGGCCGGACGATCTCCGAGGTGCTGGAGATGCCGGTCGAAGAGGCGCTGGGGTTCTTCGCGAACATCCCGGCGATCGCGGGCCACCTGCAGACGCTGTTCGACGTCGGTCTCGGCTACGTCCGTCTCGGACAACCAGCGACCACGCTCTCCGGTGGTGAGGCACAGCGGGTGAAGCTCGCCAGCGAACTGAAGAAGCGCGCGACCGGGCAGACGGTCTACATCCTGGACGAGCCGACGACGGGGCTGCACTTCGAGGACATCCGTCGGTTGCTCGAGGTGCTGCACCGCCTGGTGGACAAGGGCAACACCGTGATCGTGATCGAGCACAACCTCGACGTGATCAAGACGGCCGACCACCTGATCGACCTCGGCCCGGAAGGTGGCGTCGGGGGCGGCCGGATCGTCGCGGTCGGCACGCCCGAGGACGTCGCGGACGTCCCCGAGAGCTACACGGGCAAGTTCCTGCGGGAGCTCCTGCCGAACTGACCACCTCGACGGTCATTCCGGCCGGGCCTCGTCACCGCGTTGCAGCCGCAACTCGGCGGTCTGGTCACGTCGCGGCCCATCCGGGGTGATGCCGGCATCCTCGCTCCCGGCGGTGTCGCGTTGCTGGCGGCCCGGGTCCGGGCTGTCCGATGCTGCCTCGCGGGTCAGCAGCGCGAAGCCGTGCTGCATCCCACCGACGTCGACCAGGCTGCTGGGCATGCGGATGCCTTCCTGGTCGAACGCCGCCTTGAGGCGTTCCCGGAGCTGCCGCACCAGATCCCAGTTGCGCAACGGCTTGGTCGGGATCGCGACGCGGATGGTGATGCCGTCGGCGCCCCAGTGCTGCACGCCCCAGATCTCCGGTGGGCCGATCGCATCCGAGCCCCAGACCGGGTCCTCGGTCAGG
Organism: Nitriliruptoraceae bacterium; assembly: GCA_007120485.1. Classification (GTDB taxonomy): domain Bacteria; phylum Actinomycetota; class Nitriliruptoria; order Nitriliruptorales; family Nitriliruptoraceae; genus SKTG01. Next base: position 1,159 of record SKNP01000320.1, on the reverse strand, counting down.
TCCTCCGCGACCCGCCAGATGATCTCCCGGGCGGTGGGGATGTCGGTGTCCAACGCCATCGGGACGTCGAACGTGGCCCGCGCCCAGCCCTGCGAGAGGTTGCCCACACGTTGGACGTAGCCGTTGAGGACGTGGTGCACCACGCCGTCGACGTCGCGGAAGGCGGTCGCCCGCAGGCCGACCCGCTCGACCTGCCCGAGCTTGGCGTCCACCTCGATCCAGTCGCCGACCCCGTACTGGTCCTCGATCAGCATCGCGATGCCGGCCAGGATGTCGCGCACCAGCTGCTGGGCTCCGAAGCCGACGAGCACGCCGATCAGGCCCGCACCAGCCAGCACGGGTTGGAGTGGGAGGCCCAGCCGAGCCAGGATCAGCAGGGCCGCGCCGATCCACACGATGGAGTTGAGCGCGCCACGCATGACCCCGGAGATCGCCTGCAGGCGCTGGAACCGGCGGGTCCGGAACCGTTGGGTGTCCGACATCGCGCCGCGCTCGATCGCCTTGTCGAGCCGTTCCTCGATCCGTTGCTCCATGCGGGCGCTGAAGCGCAGCACGAACCGGCCGAGCACGCGGGTCAGTAGGTAGGCGCCCAACAGGATGAGCAGGACGGAGAAGACGGTGTTGGCGACGCCCGCTACCCGGGCGAGCACCTCGTCACCGGTCCGTTCGAGCACGATCGCGCACAGCCAGTCGGCCTCGATGCCTTCGCCGCAGACCCGGACGACCTGTTCCTCCTGGGCCAGGATGGAGGTGGACGGCGCCGCCGCCGTCGAGCTTGCGGGCCACGGAACGAGCACGGGTCGACCTCCTGCCACCACGCCACGGGAGGGCGCCGTGGCGTCTGTGGTGGGAGCGTAGGCCCGATGGGCACCCGTTACGCTCGACCTCGTGTCGAACCCAGCGCTCGCCTTCCGCCCCGAACCGGGATCGATCCCGGACGCCCCGGGGTGTTACCTGTTCCGTGACGAGCACGGGCGCGTCGTCTACGTCGGGAAGGCCAAGTCCCTCCGCGCGCGGCTGGCCAGCTACTTCCAGGCGTGGTCGGGGATCGCGGCCCGGACGCGGGCCATGCTCGAGGCCGCGGCGTCCGTCGACTGGATCGTGGTCGACTCCGAGGTGGAGGCGCTCCACCTGGAGTACACGCTGATCCAGCGCCACC
>SKNP01000469.1 GCA_007120485.1 Nitriliruptoraceae bacterium | reverse complement strand
CTCGGCCCAGACGCCGACGTCCGCACGCAACCGGTGGTAGACGACCAGGTACGGCGCGACGGCGATGCGCACCACCGCGTCGACGTCGCCCAGCTGCTGGGCGTGGCCGTGTGCTGCCTCGAGGTTGGGGAGCTGCCGGTCGAGCACGTCGGCCCACGCCCCCTCGTCGGGTCCGCGCAGGCCCTGGTCGATGCGCTCGGCGAGTTCGACGTGGGCACGCACGAACCGCTCGACGGTCCGGCGGTGCGCGTCGGAGGTGGCGAGCCGAGCGGCCGTGAAGGTCCGCACGGTCTCGAGCAGGTGGAAGCGGGCGGGACCGCCATCGCTCACCCGGTGCACCAGCGAGCGATCGACGAGGTCGACGACGCGGCCGGGGACGTCCGCGACGTCGCACACCGCCTCGGCCGTGGCCAGATCGAAGGTGCCGGCGAACACCGACAGTTGGTCGAGCAGCGACCGTTCATCAGCGTCCAGCAGGTCGTAGGACCAGGCCACCACCGTGGCGAGCGTCTCGTGCCGTCCCGCATCGCCGGAGTGCAGCAAGCGCAGGCGCTGATCCAGCCGGTCAGCGAGGTCGACCAGCGCCAGGCCCCGCAGCCGTGCGGCCGCCATCTCGATCGCCAGCGGCAGCCGATCCAGACGGTCGCAGACCTCGATCGCCAGGTCCCGCTGGTCCTCGGCGATCGCCGCACCGGCGTCGTGGGCCCGCTGCTCGAACAGCTCGACAGCCGCGTCCTGCTCCAGCGGTTCCACGGGCACGACGACCTCGCCGGGGACCTCCAGCGGCTGGCGGCTGGTCACCAGCACCCGCAGGTTGTCGGCCGTCGCCAGCAGTCGTCGGACGATCGCCCGCACGGCTCCTCGGACGTGCTCGGCGTTGTCGACCACGAGCAGGACCTGCCGGCCGGCGAGGTACTGCTCCAGCGAGGCGTCCAGCGGCTCGGTCGCGGGTGCCTCGACCGCCCGGCTGATGGCCGGGACGACGGAGGCGCCGTCGTCGATGTCCGCGAGCGGCACGACCCGGACGCCGTCGTCGAGGTCGTCCGCGACCGCCCGTGCCGCCTGCATGGCCAGGGTCGTCTTGCCGACCCCGCCGGGTCCGACCAGGGTGACGAGTCGGCGGTGGCGCACCAGCCCATCGACCTCTTCGAGCTCACGCTGCCGACCGACGATGCTGGACAGGCGGGCGGGGACGGGTGAGCCGATGCGTCCCGGGGGTGTGGCGCGTCCCGGCGGTCCGGCGTGGTCCGGCGCTCCGGCGCGTTCCGATGGTGCCGTCGGGGGTGGGTCCGTGAACATCTCGTGTTCGGCGTCGACGAAGCTCGGTGAGGGGTCGAGGCCGACCTCTGCGGCGGTCTCGCGGTAGCGACGTGCCTCGGCCGTGGCCTCGGCCTGACGTCCCGTCGCGTGCAGGGCGCGGAGCAGGCCCGTCCACGCCGCCTCCCGTAGCGGATCCTCGGCGGCCAGCTGCTTGAAGGCCGCGGCCGCCTCCTCACCGCGACCAGCGTCCAGGAGCAGCTCGGCGCGACGCAGCCGCGCTCGTGCATGCAGCTCGACCAGCCTCGCCACCTCGCCGGCGAGGTGGGCGTGGTCCGCGAACTCACCGTAGGGACGCCCCCGCCACAGCGCCAGCGCAGCGTCGACCTCCCCGACGGAGCCGGCTGCGAGCACGCCGCGTTCGAATCGGTGCACGTCCAGCCGCTCCAGTGGCAGGGTGAGTGCGTACCCAGGCGGCCGCGAGACGACCACGTCCTGACCGAGCGTCCGGCGCAGGCGTGACACGTGGCTCTTGAGCGTGGTGTGGGCGGACGGCGGTGGCTGGTCACCCCACACCAGGGCGATGAGCTCCGGGGTCGCGACCGTGCGCCCACGGGCGTGGGTGAGCCCAGCCAGCAGCGCTCGCTGGGCGCGGCTGCTGAGCGCGATCGGGTCGTCAGCGGGCCGCGCCTCGATCGACCCCAGTACGAGCACGTCCACCATGTCGGCAGGGTAGTGACGGCCGGCAGGGGCGAGCGGTGGATGTCGCCGACCCGTCCGGGGTCCGGTCGCCGCCGAGGTGAACCCGGCGCAGCCAACGTGGCAGCCGTCAGCGACCGACGTGGCAGCCGTCAGCGGCCGACGTGGCATCCGGCTGCGACCGAGGTGCCAGCCGTCAGCGACCGACGTGGCATCCGGCTGCAACCGAGGTGGCACCCAGCTGCAACCCCTCGTGGGACGGTCGAGGTGGAAGCAGCGCCGACCCGAAGCAGCGCCGACCCGAAGCAGCGCCGACCCGAAGCAGCGCCGACCCGAAGCAGCGCTGACCTGGAGCTAGCGCCGACCTGTGGAGCCCGGGATGACCACCGAGACCCTGCCGGTCCTCGAGACGGGATGGGAGCCGGACACCCCCGTAGAGGACACCCTCCTGCGTCGCGGCGTGCTGGCACTGGCCGCGACATGGGAGGCGACCGCACAGGTCGGTGATGGGCGGACCCACCGAGATCGTCGGTTCGGTGCCGCGGATCTCGGACGGCCGAAGGGGATCTTCAACAGCAGCATCCTGCTGCAGCCGATCCGTGACGGCGTCGCCGGCGCGACCGTCGATCGGATCGAGCGGTTCTACGACGGTCACGGCGCCGGCGCCGCGTTGCTGTGGTCCCCGTGGCCGACCCCCGACCTCACCGATCGGGGCTGGCAGCTGCAGGGCCATCCGCCGCTGCTGTACCGGCCGGCTGGGCTCCCCGTCGAGCGACGTCTGCCTGAGGGCCTCACCGTCGCGGAGGTCACGACCGCCGCCGAGCTCGCCGAGTGGTGCACGGTCGCGGTGGATGCGTTCCCCCTCAACGAGGTGGACCCACCGGGCGGGCTGTTCGATCCGGCGGTCCTCGACGACGAACGCTTCCGCTTCATCGTCGGCCGGGTCGGCGGCCACCCGGTCGCCGTCGGCTGCCAGGTCATCGTCGGCAGCGCGAACGTGCTGCTGCTCTCGACCGTTCGATCCGACCACCGTGGTCGCGGCTACTACGCCGCGCTGGTCGCTGACCGACTGGCGCGGGCACCGCAGCTGCCTTCGGTGACGATCGTCAGCGATGACAGCCGGCCTGCCCTCGTCGGTCGCTTCGGCTTCCTCCCGGTCACCCGGTTCACGTTGTGGGAGCGCCCTCGCCCCGGACCTCCCTAGGCGGCGGACGGCCTCGTTCGCCGCGCGCTCCCGGAGCGCCCAGCGGTCCGCAGGCACGTCATGCACGTCCCCCGAGAAGGAGCAGTCCCATGACCGCCATGACCACGTTGACCGGCGAGACCGTCCGATTCGACGGAGAGCTCGACACGTTCGCCGACGAGCTCGCCGGCAGGCTGATCCGCGAGGGTGATCGTGACTACGACCAGGCACGTGCCCTCTGGAACGGGATGACCTCCCGCCATCCGGCGGCGATCGTG
>SKNP01000396.1 GCA_007120485.1 Nitriliruptoraceae bacterium | reverse complement strand
GTCCGTTCCCGGTCGGTCATCTCCCGGCGGATGCGCGGCCCGATCGACCCCGACCGCGTCGATGCGTGATCCGGTGCCGGTCGACCCTCCACCTGCAGGAGTCGCTCGTGTCCGATGTGTCCACCGAAGCCGCACGGCGGCGGACCTTCGCGATCATCTCGCACCCGGACGCGGGGAAGACGACGCTGACCGAGAAGTTCCTGCTGTACGCGGGCGCGATCGGGCAGGCTGGCGCCGTCCAGAGCCGCAAGGCGGACCGGTCCACCACCTCGGACTGGCTGGAGCTCGAGCAGAAGCGCGGCATCTCGGTCACCTCGGCCGTCGCACGGTTCGAACACGACGCGACCGTGCTGAACCTGCTGGACACCCCGGGCCACCGTGACTTCTCCGAGGACACCTACCGGGTCCTGTCCGGCGTCGACGCAGCCGTGATGGTGATCGACGCGGCCCGCGGCGTGGAGCCACAGACCGAGAAGCTGCATGCGGTCTGCCGCGCCCGCGGCACCCCGATCATCACGTTCGTGAACAAGATGGATCGCCCCACGCCCGAGCCGCTGGAGATCCTCGACGACCTCGAGGACAAGCTCGGGCTGGCTGCCCACCCGGTGACCTGGCCGGTCAAACCCGAGGGCCGGTTCGAGGGTGTGGTCGACCGGCGCACCCAGGTCACCTACCAGTACCGCTCGGACGTGGCCGCCGGCGCCCGCATCGCCCAGGAGGACGAGGGCGCGGTCGCCGAGGTCGCCACGGTCGTCCAGGAGGAGCTCGAACTGCTCGACGCGATCGGTGCGGACCTCGACCGTGAGGCGTTCCTGAACGGCAAGGCCACGCCGGTGTTCTTCGGCTCGGCGCTGTCCAACTTCGGGGTCCGGCTGCTGCTGGACGCCATCGTCGGGTTGGCCCCGCCGCCCGGGGACCGTCCCGATGTGGCCGGGGAGCCACGGTCGGTCGACGCGCCCTTCAGCGGGTTGGTGTTCAAGGTCCAGGCGAACCTCGATCCACGTCACCGCGACCGGCTGGCCTTCCTGCGGGTGTGCTCCGGCCGGTTCGAGCGTGGCGCGAGCGCCGTCAACGCCCGGACCGGGAAGAAGGTCGCGGCCAAGTACGCCCACGCGGTCTTCGGGCGGGACCGTGAGACGTTGGATGAGGCCTTCCCCGGCGACGTCGTCGGGTTGGTCAACGCCACCGACCTGCGCGCCGGCGACACCCTCCACGAGGAGTCGTCTCCGGTGAGCTTCCCGCCGCTACCGACGTTCACCCCGGAGCACTTCGCCACCGCCCACCCGGCCGACCGCAGCCGGGTCAAGCAGTTCCGGCGTGGCGTGCAGCAACTGGACGAGGAAGGCGTCGTGCAGGTGCTGCGGCACGATGATCTGGGCGACCAGGCACCGATCTGGGCCGCGGTCGGTCAGTTGCAGTTCGACGTCGCCAGCTGGCGGATGGAGCACGAGTTCAACGCCCCCGTCCGGCTCGAAGGCACCCGGTTCGATGTGGCGCGGGCCACCGACGAGGACAGCGTCGCCGCCCTCGACGCGATGCGTGACGTGGAGGTGTACCGGCGGGAGAACGGCGCCCCGCTCGCCCTGTTCCGCAGCGGCTACGTCGCTGACCGCGTCGAGCGTGAGCACCCCGAGCTCACCCTCGACACCCTGATCCTGAGCTGACACGTGACCCTCTCCCTCCTGCCGCAACCGCAGCCACCTCGACGGTCCACCGGGTTCTCCGGGTGGCGGATCGTGGCGTTCGCGGCGCTCGCGCTCGGCATGACCGGGCCGGGCCAGACCGTCGGCGTCAGCGTGTTCGTCGACCCGATGATGGCGACGCTGGACCTGACCCGATCGCAGGTCTCGACCGCCTACCTGATCGGCACGCTGACCGGGTCGCTGCTGCTGCCACGGCTGGGCAAGCTGATCGACGACCGCGGCGCCCGCGTCGCGATGGCGGTGGTCGGCGGGCTGTTCGGGGTGGTCCTGGCTGCCATGGCCGGGGTCGTGGGGCTGATCACGCTGGTGCTCGGCTACACCGGCATCCGCATGCTCGGGCAGGGCGCGCTCAGCCTGGTCGCGACCACCTCGGTCGCCCCCTGGTTCCAGCGCCGTCGTGGCTTCGCGATCGGGGTGACCACCGCGGTCGGGTCAGCGATCCTGTCGCTGATCCCCGTGCTGTCGAGCCGGATCATCGAACTGGTCGGTTGGCGAGGTGCCTGGGTCGCCCTCGCCGCGCTGGTCTGGTTGGTCGTGATGCCGATCGCGGTGCGCGGCATGATCGACCGGCCGAGCGAGGTCGGGCAGCAGCCCGACGGCGACGCGCCGCTGGACGCGGAAGCGGCGGCAGCAGCCGACCGGGAAGCGGCCGAGGTGTCGTTCACCCGACGCGAAGCGATGCGTACCCCGATGTTCTGGGCCGTCGCCGGCGCGGTCGCCGCGACCGGCATGATCGGCACGGGGCTCGCGTTCCACCAGATCAGCCTGCTCGGCGAGCAGGGGTTGACCCCGGTGCAGGCCGCCGCCAACTTCATCCCGCAGACCGTGGCGGCGTTGACCACGACGTTGCTGGTCGGGTCGATGGTGGACCGGTTCGCCGCCAAGTGGGTGCTGCTGACCTCGATGGTGCTGCTGGCCGCTTCGATGCTCATGGTCCCGCTGGTCACCCCCGGGGTGGTCGCGGCCACCTACGGCGCGGCGGTCGGTGCGGCCGGGTCGTCAGCGCGTGCGCTGGAGGCCGCATCGTTCCCGAAGCTGTTCGGGCTCGCGCACATCGGGTCGATCCGCGGGGTGATCACCGCGATCAGCGTCGCCTCGACCGCGTTCGGTCCCTTGGCCCTGTCGTTCGGACGTGACCTGACCGGCAGCTACGTCCAGGTGTTGGTGCTGCTGCTCGTCTTCCCGATCGGGGTGAGCCTGCTCGGTCTCGTCGCGAAGGTGCCGACACGGCCTGCGCGCGCTCAGTGAGTCGCCGGGCTGGTCCGGGTCGCTACGGTCCTCGCTTCCCTTCGCACCGCCGAACCGCGGGCTGACCGGTCGCGACGGACGTCGCCGTCGCGCTGGTACCTCGTGGCCACGCCGCTACCTCGGCGTCCGAACCAGGCTCCCGGATGCTCGACGATCTGTTCCCCCTGCAGGACCCCGGTGCGGTCTTCGCCGTGCTGTTCCTGCTGGTGCTGATCGGTCCGATCGTGGCCGACCGGCTCCGCCTGCCGGCGATCATCGGGCTGATCGTCGCCGGCATGGCCGTCGGCCCCAACGTCACAGGCATCCTCGACCAGAACACCTTCATCCAGACGATCGGCTACATCGGGCTGCTGTACCTGATGTTCCAGGGCGGGTTGGATCTCGACCTGGACGGGTTCCGCAAACGCCGACGTGAATCGTTGGTCTTCGGGGCGCTGACGTTCGTGCTGCCGATGGTGATCTGCACCTCCGTGGCGCTCACGCTCGGTCTCGACCT
>SKNP01000322.1 GCA_007120485.1 Nitriliruptoraceae bacterium | reverse complement strand
CCGGCGGGGCGGTACGGATCGGGTTCGCTCACTACCACCGCGCCGACGACGTGGACCGGGTGCTCGAGGTACTGGCCGACCTCACCCGCTGAACGTCGCACGCCCCGACCCGCACGACCCGACCTGCACGACCCGACCCGCACGCCCCGACCCGCACGGCCCGACCCGGACGTCCGGTCCGCGGCCGGCCAGGAGCGACCGAGCACTCAGGTCCCCGGTGCGACGTCGTCCGCCTCGTCCTCGGCGACCGCGGCAGCGACGACGTCGGGGACCACCTCCTGCCCGTGCCGGTCCACCAGCCAGGCGTCGATGCGACGCCACCACCACGCGAGCCAGGCCGCTTTGGCGATCCGTGTGGACGGGATGTCCTCGGCAGGCACGCGCCAAGCCTTGACCTGGACCTCATCGTCCATCGGCAGCCCGCGCCACAGGTCGACGATCCCCGAGAGGTCCTCCAGCCCGGTGTGCGCGACGAACACCACGTCAGCGTGTGGTGCGGCCTCCAGCGCGGCCAGGGTCCCGCCGGTGCGCGGGACGAGCACGTGGCGGAGCTCCCGCGCCTCCTCCGCCGCGACGTGGTCGTCGAGTTCCTCGAGCTTGGTGATCGAGCGCAGCCGCCGGCTCGGCGTGAAGTTCCGCCCCTCGGGGAAGATCACGAGCGCATCGCCGGGGGTGAGCCGCCCGGCCAGCGCGGCGATCGCACCGCTGCCGGTTCCGGCCCCACGGCCGGGGAAGACGAAGAAGCTCGGTACCCGGTGGAAGGCCACGTCGACGACCGGCGCCCACTGCAGGGAGCCCTTGAGGACCACCTGAGGCCGGTAGCCCAACTCGAGCAACCCGTCGACCAGCAGGAACGAATCCCCCGGCCCCGCGTGCCGCGCCAGCACGAGCATCGGTGGACGCCGGTCGGTGGCGTCTTGCGCCACGCGGGCCTCGTCGAGATCGGCGACGATCCGCAGGTTGAACCGCCGCTCGACGGAGTGAACGAGCCGGCTGGCGTACCAGCGCATGAGCGCGTAGTGGGCCCGCTGCCACCGCTCCCGCCGGGCCCGCCGTCCGAAACCGCTGGCGATCCACAGCCCGAACAGCGCCACCAGGGTGAGCGACTCCACCACGAGCGCAACGAGCAGCAGCCAGAGCAGCCGCAGCGGCCGCCACCGACCGGGGATCCAATGCGACGCGAACGCCGCCGCGATCGCCCACAACGGTAGCGAGGTGACCAGCAGGACCATGAGGATGGGAACCAGCGGTGCGAGCACCAGCCGCCGGACCAGGTACGGGGGCACCACCTACGGGCCCCGGTCCGCTCGTGGCCCCGCGAACGGCACCACCTCGTCGTAGGAGCCGGTCGCGATCGCGTCGAGGTGGTCGCCGGCTGCCTCGGCAGCCCGCTCGATCCGCTCCGGAACGTCGGAGGTGTCGCGGTAGCGCAACTGCGCGGAGTCGGTGTGGCGCAGTTCGGTGCCCGTCGGCAGCACGTACACGTCGACGCCCGAGGGCACACGCTGCAGCGCCTCGACGAACCGGTGGCGTCGGGAGATCTCGAACGCGACCAGCCCGACCTCCCACGGCCACGTCGGTGGCGTGAGCGGCTGCTCGACGCGGCCGACCTGCAGCACGTAGATCCGTCGGGCACCCAGTTCGATCGCCCGCTCGACCGGGATGCTGTCGACCAGCCCTCCGTCGAGGTGGTGCTCCCCGTCGATCTCGACCGGCGGCAACAGGCCGGGCACCGCCGTCGTCGCCAGCAAGGCCGGGATCAGCTCGCCGGTGGAGAACCATCGCGCAGCCGCACGTTCGATGCTGGCGGCGACGCACTGGAACGGCAGCGCCAGTTGCTCGAACCGGCGGACGTCGAGGTGGGTGAGCAGCAGCCGCTGGAGCCGGTGGTTGCCGTGCAGATGCGTTCGGGTGCGAGCGAAGGTGCTGGCGCGCTCCAGCAACGACGCATCGAACGGGCTGTGCTCGTCGATCGTCGACCACAGGTGGGTGAGCCGCTCCACCGCCGTCGCGGGGTCGGCAGCCAGCAACGCCCCGTTGAGCGCCCCCACCGAGGTGCCGACGACCAGGTCGGGCACGATCGCCCGCTCCTCCAGTGCCCGGAGCATCCCGACCTCGGCCGCCCCGTGGACGCCGCCGCCTCCGAGCACGAACGCGGTCGCCCCACCGGGGTCACCGTCACGCGCCGAGGCCATCCACACGTCCCCTCATGGGCCGACGGCCACGGTAGCCCGACCGGACCGTTCGCCCACAAGGGGTGTCGTGTGCGCCGACGTCAGCGGCCGTCGCCGGTCTCGATCGGAGCACGGACCAGGTTGCCCCACTCGGTCCAGGACCCGTCGTAGTTGCGCACCCGTCCGTGACCGAGCAGGTAGGTGAGCACGAACCAGCTGTGGCTGGACCGTTCCCCGATCCGGCAGTAGACGATCGTGTCCTGGTCGGGGGCCAGACCCTGCTCGACCTCGTAGAGCTCACGCAGCTGTTCGACCGGCTTGAAGGTCCCGTCCTCGTTGGCGGCCCTGCCCCACGGCACCCCCTTCGCACCGGGGATGTGGCCCCCGCGCATCGCCCCCTCCTGGGGGTAGTCGGGCATGTGGGTGCGTTCCCCGGTGAACTCCTGCGGGCTTCGGACGTCCAGCAGCTGGCCCTGGACATCGAGGTGCTGCTCGACATCGTCACGGAACGCCCGGATGGCGGCGTCGTTGCGTTCGACCACCGGGTAGTCGCTCCCGGTGACGTCCGGCTTGTCGGTGGTCACCGGCCGTTCCTCCGCGAGCCACTTGCCCCGGCCGCCGTCGAGCAGCCGGACGTCCTCATGACCGAACAGCGTGAACACCCACAGCGCATAGGCGGCCCACCAGTTGCTCTTGTCCCCGTAGAACACGACCGTGTCGTCGCGGGAGATGCCCTTGCGGCGCATCAGGTCGGCGAACCCGGCCCCGTCGACGTAGTCGCGGGTGACCGGATCCTGTAGTTCGGTGTGCCAGTCGATCTTGACCGCGCCCGGGATGTGGCCGGTCTCGTACAGCAGCACGTCCTCGTCGGACTCGACGACCTTGAGCCCGGGCTCGCCGAGGTGGTCGGCCAGCCAGTCGGTCGTCACCAGCACCTGCGGGTTGGCGTAGCCCGCGATCTTCGCGTCGTCGTCGTGGCTCGGGACGCCCATGGGCTCACTCCTACGGTCGGTCGTCGTGGTGGTCGACCGGCGGTCGGCCGGGCACGATCGGCGTGGCCGCGGCCGGTGGTCGGCGGTCAGCGTGCGTGCGGCCGAAGGTCGACCGCGAGGGTGCACGCCCCGACGAAGGTACGGTGCCGCCGGTCGGTCCTCTCCCACGGTAGGAGCCACGAGCGGATGAGCTTGCCCGCGAACCTTGAGAACGTGGTGAACGAGTTCGCCGCGGCACCGATGGAGCTGCGCATCGAACTGCTGGTGGAGTACACCGACAAGGT
>SKNP01000140.1 GCA_007120485.1 Nitriliruptoraceae bacterium | reverse complement strand
GTCGTGGACGTAGACGCCTTCACCGCCCGTGAGCACCGGGATGGACGGCTCGTCGCCGATCCAGTCACCGGTGCGCGTGAAGTGCAACCACAGGTTGCCATCGCTCAACCGTGCACCCGACGCGGAAGCTGCCGCCGACGTCGCTCCCTGACCTGTCATGCCTGGACCTCCACCGGTGTCCGACGTGCTCGATCCGTTCCCCCGACGTACCCAACGATCCCCGTCCTCGTGCCACGACTCCCGTCCTCGTGCGACGGCCTCGTCCTCGCGCGACGGCCTCGTCCTCGTGCGACGACCCGCGTCCCTGACCCACCCTACGGCTCAGGCGGAGATGTCGCTCATCACGTGCTTGATCCGCGTGTAGTCCTCCAGGGAGTACATGGACAGGTCCTTGCCGTGACCGGAGTGCTTGAACCCGCCGTGCGGCATCTCCGCGGTGTTCGGCAGGTGGGTGTTGATCCACACCGCCCCGAAGTCCAACCCCTTGGCGACGCGCATCGCCCGGCCGTGATCGCGCGTCCACACGCTGGCCGCCAGGCCGTAGGGGACCCCGTTGGCCCACTCCAGCGCCTGCTGTTCGTCGGTGAACCGCTGGACGCCGAGCACCGGTCCGAAGATCTCCGTCTGGACCATCTCGTCGCGCTGGTCGAGCCCAGCGACCACGGTCGGCTCGAAGAAGAACCCGTCCCGCGCCAACGGATGGCCGCCGGCCACCACCTCGACGTGGCCGGGCTTGCGATCGAGGAAGCCCTTGACCCGTTCGTGCTGGTTGACGTTGTTGAGCGGCCCGTAGTCCGGCTCGTCGCCGTCGACGAACGGGTCGCCGGTGGTGGTGTCCTCGGCCCGCTCGGCCAGGGCCGCGACCAGGTCATCGTGGATCCCGGGCCCGGCCAGCACACGGGTCGCGGCCGTGCAGTCCTGGCCGGCGTTGAAGTAGGCCCCGCTGGCGATACCGGCGGCCGTCGCCTCCACGTCCGCGTCGTCGAACACGATCACCGGCGCCTTGCCACCGAGCTCCAGGTGGGTGATCTTCAGGTCGCGGGCGACGGCCTCCGCGACCTCCATGCCGGCGCGCACCGACCCGGTCACCGACACCAGTTGCGGGATGGGGTGGCTGACCACGGCCCGCCCGGTATCACGGTCGCCGCAGACGACGTTGATCACGCCCGGCGGCAGGTGCTCGCTCATCAGCTCCGCCATGTACACCGTGGACCGCGGCGTCGTGTCGGACGGCTTGAGCACGCAGGTGTTGCCCGCGGCGATCGCCGGTGCCCACTTCCAGACGGCCATCAGCAGCGGGTAGTTCCACGGCGTGACCTGCGCACACACCCCGATCGGTTCGCGCCGGATCATGGAGGTGTGGCCCTCCAGGTACTCGCCGGCGGAGCGACCTTCCAGGATGCGGGCCGCCCCCGCGAAGAACCGGATCTGGTCGGTCGCGTTGTCCAGCTCACCCTCGAGCGTCATGCGGTACGGCTTGCCGGTGTTCTCGCACTCGATCCGGATCAGTTCCTCGCCGTGTTCCTCGAGCGTGTCCGCGATGCGCAGCAGCGCCCGACTGCGGGTCGCCGGGGTCGCGTCGCGCCAGCCCGGGAAGGCGGCGGCGGCCGCGCGGAAGGCGGCGTCGGCATCCTCCTCGCCGGAGCGGGGCGCGGTCGCGAACACCTGACCCGTCGCCGGATCGGTGAGCTCCATCGTCTCACCCGACCGGGCCGGCTGGAGCTCGCCGCCGATGAGGTTCAGGGTCTCGCGCATCGTCCGCCTCGCTGTCGTCGTTCGCGTCGCGTCGGTGGTTCACGTCGCGTCGGTGGTTCACGTCGGTGGCGTCGTCGCTCACGTCGCGTCGTTCACGTCGGTCGTTCGCGTCGCGTCGGTCACGCGCGACGCGGTCCGCTCACGCTAGCCGCGCCACCCCCTGCGGGACGACCCCGGCAGTAGGCTCGCGCGGCCCGCCCACACCGACCGGCTCGATGTCGACGTGCGGATGTCGAGGTGCTGATGTCGACCGGTAGCTACTGGCTCGAGACCGTCGACGACGGGTCCCCACCGCGACCGCCGCTCGACGGCGACGCCCGCGTCGATGTCGCGATCGTCGGTGCCGGGTTCACGGGGCTGTGGACCGCCCGGGAGGTGCTGCGACGCGACCCGGCGGCGTCCGTCCTGATCCTCGAGGCGGCGACGGCCGGGTTCGGCGCGTCCGGCCGCAACGGCGCCTGGCTGACCGCCAGCATCGCCGTCACCCCCGGCGAGCTCGCCCGACGCACCTCCCCGGCGACCGTCCGGGCCGTCACGGCCGCGATGCGCGACACGGTCGACCAGGTGCTGCGCGCCGCGGACGAGGACGGCATCGACGCCCAGGCCCGCCGCGGCGGGGTGCTGCGGATCGCCAGGGGCGTCCACGAGCTCCCCTCGATGGAACGCAACCACGCCACCTTGCAGCGGCTGGGCATCGCCGATGGCCTCGAGGTCCTCGACGCGACCGAGCTGGGAGCACGGGTCCGGGTCGACGACGCCCGCGGCGCGATCCTCGACCCGCACGGCGCCGCCATCCACCCCGGACGGCTGGTCCGCGGGCTGGCCCGGCGCGTGGAGGACCTCGGTGCCCGCATCGTCGAGCACACCCCGGCGATCCGCATCGACCCGGCCGGCCGCGGCGCGGGCACGGCCGGACCCCGCGTCGTCACCGATCGGGGGACCGTCACCGCCGACGCGGTGGTGCTCGCGACGGAGGCCTGGACCTCGCAGCTCCCCCGCCACCGCCGCGAGGTGCTGCCGCTGTACTCCCTGATCGTGCTCACCGAGCCGATCAGCGACGCGCGGTGGGCTGACGTCGGTTGGGCCGGCCACGAGCTGCTGTCGTCGCACCGCTTGACGGTCGACTACCTCTCACGGACCCCGGATGGCCGCATCCTGTTCGGCGGCCGCGGCGCGCCGTACCACCTGGGCTCACGCATCTCGCCGGCGTTCGACCGGCACGGCACCACCCACGCGTTGCTGCGCACACAGGTGGCCGACTGGTTCCCGGCCCTGTCGGACGTCGCGTTCAGCCACGCCTGGGGCGGGCCGATCGCGATGCCGCGCGACTGGCTGCCGAGCATCACGCTCGATCCGTCCACCGGCATCGGCCGGGCCGTCGGCTACACCGGGCAGGGTGTCGGCACGTCCAACCTGGCGGGACGGGTGCTGGCCGACCTGCTGGTCCACGGCGACACGCCGTTCGCGGACCTGCCGATGGTCGGCCACCGACCTCGCCGCTGGGAACCGGAGCCGCTGCGGTGGCTGGGCGCCCGCTACGTGCAGGGTGCGGCGGCCCGGCTCGATGCCCGCGCCGCCCGATCGGGCCGGGCGCCCGGTACCCGCGGGCTCGCCCAACGGCTGCTGCGCCATTGACCGGCTGCGGGTCGCCGCGGATCACCGCCGGTCGCCACTGGCCGCCGCAGGTCGCCGCGGATCGCCGG
>SKNP01000281.1 GCA_007120485.1 Nitriliruptoraceae bacterium | reverse complement strand
GTCCACTTCAGCGCCATCAAGGTCGATGGCTTCAAGACCCTCGACGAGGGACAGCAGGTCGCCTTCGAGGTGACGCAGGGCCAGAAGGGCCCGCAGGCCAGCGAGGTTCGCCCGCTCTGAGCCTGATGCGTCATCGGGCGAAGGCCCGAGACGATCTCCCACGAGCCCCGCTTCGGCGGGGCTCGTGGCGTGCTCGGCGGGGTCGCATCGTGGCAACCGCCCCCGACCGAGAGCCCGAGGAACCGTGGAGCGCCAGCCACACCCAGCCCCTACAACGCTCCACAGATCCCGTCCGCGCCTGAGGTTGCCCTGCCGGTCACCCACGGCTCCGGCGGCGGACCGACCGCGCGCCCGACGAGCCCCCGGGTCGCCTACCGTCGCCCCGTCCGGCGACCAGGAGGCGAGCGTTGCGCGGTCTGGTGCTCGAGGGTGTCGGCCGGATCGGTCTGCGCGACGACCTGCCGGAGCCGACGCTCGAGGATCCCCTCGACGCGCTGGTCGCGGTCACCGCCGCGGGGCTGTGCGGCTCCGACCTGCATCCCTACCGGGGGCATGAACCGGCGCGGCCCGGCGTCGTCCCGGGCCACGAGATCGTCGGCCACGTCACGGCGGTCGGCCCGCAGGTCCGCTCCGTGGCTCCGGGTGACCGGGTCCTGGCGGCGTTCACGACCTCGTGCGGGACCTGTCCCCCGTGCCGTCGGGGCCTGACCGCCCGTTGCGGTCAGGGCCGACTGTTCGGGTGGGGCGCGCCCGACGCACCGCCGGAGGGCGCGCTCCACGGTGGCCAAGCCGAACGGATCCGGATCCCACTGGCCGACGGCACGCTGGTCCGCGTGCCCGAGCAGGTCGACGACGCCACCGCGCTGCTGCTGACCGACAACCTGCCCACCGGGCTCGAGGCGGTGCAGCGCACGGGCGTCCGCACCGGTGACGCGCTCGTGGTCGTCGGGCTCGGATCCGTCGGCCTGTGCGCCGTGGCCGCCGCGCTCCACCTCGGCGCGGATCCGGTGGTCGGCGTCGACCCCGTGGCCGATCGACGCGAGCGCGCCGAGCGCCTGGGCGCCGCGCGGGCGGTCGAACCGGAGCAGGCCGTCGACGCGCTCGCGGAGATCCACCGTGACCGCGGCCGACCGGCCGTCGAGGTGGAGCCGACCGCTCCAGCGGTGATCGACGCCGCCGGCAACGCCAGCGGGCAGCGGCTCGCGTTCGAACTGACGCGTCCCGGCGGCACCTGTTCGATCATCGCGGTGCAGACCACCGACCGGTTCGCGTTCACCCCGGTCGAGGCCTACGACCGCAACGTCGGCGTCCGGGTGGGCCGGGCATCGGCCCGCGCGACGTTGGAGGACCTGCTGCCTCGGGTCGCCGCCGGCGAGTACCCGGTGCCGACGGGGACGGTGATGACCCACCTCGACGTGGCGCTGGAGGACGGGCCGGCGCTCTACGAGCGGTTCGACCGGCACGAGGATGGGCTGGTCAAGGCGATGCTGCGACCCTGACCGGCACCGAACTCGGTGGCCGCGGGCTCCGCCCCCACGTCGCCGCTCAGCCGGGGGCGGCGTCCCGGGCGACCACCGGACGCTCGAGGACAGCGACGATCCGGCCGACCGCGTCGACGTCCACCACCTGGTCGAGATCGTCGGTCTCCGCCGCGTCGTCGATGCGGAACCGCAGCAGACCGGCTCCGACGGCCTCGACCGCGGCCTGCACGAACCGGTCCGCATCGAGGGTCCGTGGACGGCGCATCCGGTGCCCGTCGGAGTAGCGCATGGCGTCCTCGGGCTGCACGAACCCGACGTACACCGGACCGGGATCGGCGTTGTAGGTGGCGACCTCCGTGCGGATCATCTGCTCGAGGATGGCCCGGATCGAGGCGCGCGCCGGCAGGTCGTGCACCGTCCGCCGGCCCAGCTCGTGGCCGGCGCGACTGACGTCACACAGCACCACCTCGCTCATCAGCCACCTCCCGGACGGTTGCGTCGTGCCCGAGGCTACGTCCCGCGCGGACGGTCGACATCTCCGCTCGGCACGGGGCACCGGGGTGGACACCATCGCGACCGGTGGCTCACTACCGTGCCGGGACGAGCACGAGAGGAGGTGCGGTGGACGGGTGGCTGCGGGAGACGTTCGACCTCACGGGCACGCAGGCCAACCTGGTCCTCAGCGTGCTCGTCATCCTCGTGCTGGTCGCGGTCTGGTACGTCGTGGTGCGCTCGATCACCCACCGGGTCGACGACAGCTCCGTCTGGTACCTGGCGCGCAAGACGACCAGCTACATCGTCGCCCTTCTCGCGGTGTTCGCGCTGCTGTGGCTGTGGATCGGCGCGCTGCGGCAGGCGGCCACGTTCCTGGGGTTGTTCGCGGCCGGGGTCGCCATCGCCCTCGGCGACCTGCTGCGCAACATCGCGGGCTGGTTCTACATCCTGCTGCGCCGTCCGTGGCGCGTCGATGACCGCATCGAGGTGGACGGGGTCGCCGGCGACGTGATCGACATCCGGGTGTTCCGCACGACCCTGTTGGAGATCGGCAACTGGGTCGACGCGGACCAGTCGACCGGCCGGATCGTCCACGTCCCCAACGGCAAGGCGATGACCACCACCGTGTTCAACTCGACGGAGGGGTTCGGGTTCATCTGGCACGAGGTCGCGCTCCGTGTGAGCTTCGAGTCGGACTGGCAACGGGCGGAGCAGTTGATGCTCGATGCCCTCACCGAGGCCGGGGGGCACACGATCGAGGAGGCGCAGGCCCGGATCCGACGGACCGCCCAGGCCTACCGGATCCGCTACACCCACCTGACCCCGACCGCCTACATCGCGGTGCACGAGGACGCGGTGATCGTCACCGGTCGGATCCTGGTCGATGCCCGGCGTCGACGCGCCGTCGATCAGCAGATCTGGCGCTCGCTGCTGCTGGCGATCGCCGAGGAACCCGCCGTGGAGATCGCCTACCCGACCTCGCGGACCTACCTGCGCGACCCCGTGCGCCTCGCCGATGCGCGTGAGGACCCGGCCGCCCACGCCGCGCCTGGCGACGACGCGCGGACCGGCGACGCGGCTGGCGAGGATGCGCGGACCAGCGAGGCGCCGGCCGGTGACGCGCCTGGCGAGGATGCGCGGACCAGCGAGGCGCCGGCCGGCGACGCGGCCGGCGACGCCACCTCCGGGGACGAGCCACCGCCACCGTCCTGACCGCTACCTCCCTCGGTGCCGTTGTACCGTGAGGGGACCAGGAGGTGAGCGGTGCGCACCCACCACACCACCCACGACGGGCCGACCCCCGGCGATCCACGCCACCCCGGTCCCCGCCCGGCCGCGACGTGGAGGGATCTGGCCTGGGGGACGCTGGCCGGCACGATCGCCACCATCACCCTCGTCCAGGTCATCGGACTGACGGTCACGTTGCTGCGGAGCGGCGTCCAACCGACCGTCGGTGGGGTCCTGCTCGGCTTCGTCATCACCGTCGTCTGGTGGTTGACGATCCACTGGCTGGTGCTCGGTGCCTGGCGGCGCAGCGTGTGGGGCTGTCCGTTCCCGCACGCCGGGGACGACCTCGGCGACGCGGCTGCCACCTGCCCACGGCACGGTCGGGTCAGCGCCCAGCGACCGGATCCCACCACCCGACTCGGACCGGATCCCACCACCCGACGCGGACCGGATCCCACCACCCGACGCTGACCGGATCCCACCGAACGTCCCTGGCGCTCCGGACGCCCCCGCACGTGCCGGTTGCCGGCCCACCGTCCGCGCTGGTACCGTTCGCGCGCTGCGTGGCATCGCCGGTGACGGCGTGCTGCGCTCGCGGCCGCACCTTCGGCCCGGCGTTCCGCGCCTTCCGCGCCCGGATGACCACCGCCCGTCCGCCGGCCGACCCGACCGGTCCTCCTCGAGCACGAGACGAGTCCACGCATGGCCAACATCAAGTCGCAGATCAAGCGCAACCGCCAGAACGAGAAGGCGCGCGAGCGCAACCGGCAGGTGCGAACCCAGCTGAAGTCGCACGTGCGTCGCTTCCGCAGCGCGGTCGACGAGGGTGATGCCGACGCCGCGACGGAGGCCTACCGCGCAGCGGCACGGGCCTACGACCGGGCGGCCACCAAGGGCGTCGTGCACCGCAACCAGGCCGCGAACCGCAAGTCCTCGATGGCCAAGCGGTTGCAGCAGCTCTGAGCGTCCACCGGCATCCCCGCCTGACGGGGATGCCGGACCGGCCGTGACCGACGAGGCGTCTGCGGACGCCTCGTCGTCGTTGCGACCGACACGCCGCCAGCGGCACGTCGCCACCAGCATCCGGCACCGACGGTTCAGGTCCCGACGGACCCCTCCCACCGGACTACGCTCGCGATGTCGAGTGACAGGGAGCTGTGAGCGAACTGGCGTCGGAGCGCGCACTGGAGCTGCTCGCGTCGGAGGATCCGTCGGGTTCAGCCCTGACCGTACGGGTGGGGCACGTCCTGCTCCGCCGCCCGCCCGCGCACCTGCTGGATCGCGACCCGGAACGGATCGCCGAACGGATCCGCGGCGTGGTCCGGATCCTCGAACCTGCACCGCCGGAACCGCCACGGTTGCGGGTGTTCGCCGACGCGTCGGGGGTGAGCCCGACGACGACCCTGGAGGTCCTCAGCCTCGACCGTCCGTTCCTGCTCTCGACCCTGCGTAGCGAGCTGGCCGCCTACGGGCTGGAGATGACGGCGTCGTTCCACCCCATCCTGGGGGTCGTGCGCGACGCCGACGGCCGGCTCACGGACGTCGAACCGGCCCGTCATGCCTCCCGCCGGGAGTCGATCCTCCAGCTGGAGATCGACGCGCCGGTGGAGGCGGTGGACGACCCCGACCTGCTCGAACTGCTGCGATGTCGGCTCGACACCGTCCAACGGGTCGTCGACGACCACGTGGCGATGCGCCGGGATGTCACCAGCTTCGCGGACCAGACCGAGGCCGAGAACCCGGAGGCGGCCGCCTTGCTGCGGTGGCTGCTCGACGAGAACGTCGTCCTGCTCGGCACCCGGGCCGGCGGCGCGACGCACGGGTTCGGGCTGCTCGGGGAGGTCGACCGTGACCGACCCGAACTGCCCGAGCTGGACGGCGACGACGCCCTGCTCGTCTCCCGCACCCCGACGCGGTCGCCGGTCCAGCGGCACGCACCGATCGAGGTCTTCGCGGTCGGACCGCGTGGTGCGCCCTCCGACCAACGTTCGGTGGTCCTGGCCCTGCTGACCCAGAAGGGCACGAGCGAGCGCGCCCGCGACGTGCCCGTTCTGCGTCGACAGCTCGCCGCGATCTTCGACCGCGAGGACGTCGTCGACGGATCGGAGCAGGCACTCAACCTCTCCGCGCTCCAACAGGCGCTCCCGAAGGACGAACTGTTCCGGTGCGACGACGACCGGGCGCACACCCTGCTGACGACGCTGCTCGACGCCGAGGAACGTCGCGTGGTCCGGGTCGTCGCGGCTCCCCACGCCCCGAGCCGCACCGTGTCGGTCATCGCCGCGGTCCCACGGGATCGCTGGACCGCGGACCTGCGCGAGGATCTCCGCAGCGAGCTGGCGGAACGCTTCGCCGCGGAGCACGTGGAGATCGACCTCGCCGTCGACGAGCGCCGGACCGCGCTGGCGCGCTTCGTGGTCGCCGGCACCGACGTCACCGACGTCGAGGTGACCGGGTTGGAGCGGCGGCTCGCGACGCTGACCAAGCCGTGGACCGACGCTGTCCGCGAACGCCTGGTGCGCGCGGGCCGCCCCCCGTCGCCCCGGGCTGAACAGCTGCTGCAGCGGCTGCCGATCGGCTACCGCGACGTCACCGAACCGGCGGACGCGGTCGAGGATCTGGCCCTGCTGCTGACCGTGCAGAGTCCCGACGCGCCGGAGCTCGACCTCGAACTGCGTCGCGACGACACCGACCGGCTGCGGCTCGTCGCCGCCAAACGCGGGACACCGCTCGAGCTGTCCACGCTGCTACCGGTGCTCGAGAGCCTCGGGCTGACCGTCGTCGACGAGGTCCCCCACCGGTTGGAACTCGACGACGGGGGCCAGCTGACGCTCCACGACCTCGGCCTGCGGGATGCCGCGATCGACCCGGACACCGACAGCGCCCGGATCACCGAGGCGATCCGGGCCGCATGGCGGGGCCACCTGGAGGTCGACTCGCTCAACCGCTGCATCGTCTCCACACGGCTCGACTGGCACGACGTCGGCGTCCTGCGTGCGCTGCGCCGCTACCGGCGCCAGCTCGGGACGTCCTACACCGCGGCGTACGTCGACGAGATCATGGTCACCAACCCCTCGTGCGTGCGCGCACTTGTCGACCACCTCCACGCACGGTTCGACCCGGCGTGGGGCGACACCGACGAGGAGCTCACCCGCGAGGTCGTCCATCGGGAGCTCGATGGACTCGCCAGGTTGGACCACGACCGGGCCCTGCGCAGCCTGCTTCACCTGATCGACGCGACCGTCCGCACCAACGCCTTCCGGACGGATGCGCGGGCCGACGGGTCCGGCGAGCCCTACGTGGCGCTCAAGGTCGACTCGTCGCGGATCCCCAACATCCGGCGCCCGGTCCCACACCGGGAGATCTTCGTCCACTCACCCCGCATGGAAGGCATCCACCTGCGGGCCGGCCCGGTCGCCCGCGGAGGGCTGCGGTGGTCGGACCGACGCGACGACGTGCGTGCGGAGGTCCTGGACCTGCTCAAGGCGCAGGTGCTCAAGAACGCGGTCATCGTCCCGACGGGCGCCAAGGGCGGGTTCGTCCTCACCCACGAGCCGGACGACCCCGACGAACGCAAGGCCGAGGTCGCTCGTCAGTACGCGACGTTCGTCCGGGGGCTCCTGGACGTGACCGACGACCTCGACGGCGAGGAGGTGGTGCCGCCACCCGAGGTGGTCCGCCACGACGGCAACGATCCCTACCTCGTCGTCGCCGCCGACCGGGGCACGGCGGCGCTGTCCGACACCGCCAACGGCCTCGCGCAGCGGTACGGGTTCTGGCTCGATGACGCGTTCGCGTCGGGGGGGTCGAACGGGTACGACCACAAGAAGTTGGGGGTGACGGCCAAGGGCGCCTGGGTCGCGGTCTCCCGCCACGCCCGCGAGCTCGGGCTCGACCTCGAGCAGGATCCGGCCACCGTCGCCGGGGTCGGCGACATGTCCGGCGACGTGTTCGGCAACGCCATGCTGCGGTCGCGCACGATCCGGTTGGTCGCCGCCTTCGACCACCGGCACGTGTTCCTCGACCCGGATCCCGATCCGGCCGCGGCACACGCTGAACGCCAGCGCCTGTTCGAGCTAGCGGGGTCCTCGTGGGACGACTACGACCGCGACGTGCTCTCCGAGCAGGGCATGATCGTCCCGCGCGACGCGAAGCGGGTCGCGCTCACCGACCGCGTCCGTGAGGTGCTGCGGACCGACGCCGACGAACTCAGCCCACCCGAGCTGATCCAGGCGATCCTGCGGGCACCGGTCGACCTGCTGTTCGCCGGCGGTATCGGCACCTACATCAAGGCCACCAAGGAACGGCACGACGAACTCGGTGACCGCGCGAACGACGAGTTGCGCATCGATGCCGGACGGGTCCGGGCCCGCATCGTCGGCGAGGGCGCGAACCTGTTCATCACCCAGCGCGCCCGCATCGAGTTCGCCCGCCGCGGCGGACGCATCAACCAGGACGCCATCGACAACGCGGCCGGGGTGATCACCTCCGACACGGAGGTCAACCTCAAGATCCTGCTGCGCGCCGCCCAGGACCGCGGCGAACTGGACCGCACCGAACGCAACGCCATCCTCTCCGACGCCGCCGGGGAAGCGGTCGAGACCGTGATGTGGACGGTCGATCGGCAGACGGCCGCGCTGTCACGCGAGCTCGCCCGGAGCCCTCGGGTCATCGCGACCTACGAGCCGTTGCTCAACCGGCTGGAGGAACAGGCCGGACTCCACCGCAAGAGCGAGGTCCTGCCGACCCGCGACGACCTGGCCGGCCGCGCCGACGCCGGGGCCGGGCTGACCCGCCCCGAGCTGGCGACCCTGCTCGCCTGGTCCAAGCGCGACGTCAAGGACGCGATCCTCGACTCCGCGGTGCCGGACGAGACCACCGACACGAGCCTGCTGGCTCGGGCGTTCCCCGCCAGCGTCGTGGAGCGGTTCCCGACCCTGCCCGCCGAGCACCGCCTCCGACGCGAGTTGATCGCCACCGCGCTGGCCAACGACATCGTCGACCGGATGGGCGTCACCTTCGCCTCCCAGCTGGCGCTCGAAGCCGACGTATCGCTGCCGGAGGTCGTCGCCGCGTTCCAGTCGGTGCGTCGGATCGTCGATGCCGACCGCTGGTGGGCGGTCCTGGATGAGCTCGACGCCACGCAGGAGCCGGACCGGGTCCGCGAGCTCGAGCTCCCCCTCGAGGACCTCATCTCGACGCTGGTCCGCCTGCGGATCAGCGACCCGACCGCCCAGACCACCGATGAGCACACCGAACGGCAACGGCACACCGTCGAGGCGATGCTGGCGCACCTGGGCGACATCGGCACCTCGGACCAGCGCCGCGCCCGCATCGCCCACGCCCGCTGGCTGGTCGACGACCTGGTCGATACGGACCTGGCCCGCGTGCTGGCCAGTGCACGTGACCTCACCCTGGTACCCGCTGTGGCTGCCGTCCAGTCGGTCGCGACCCGGCGCCGCGATGACGTCGAGGTGCTCGACCTGCTGCTGAGGCTGAGCGCATCGCTCGGCATCGACCAGCTCGAAGATGCGCTCCGTCGGGCGGACCACCGCACCGGCTGGTCGCGTCAGCAGGCCCTGGGTCTGTCCCTGGACCTGCGCCGGGCACGCCGCGTGGCGGCCTCGGCCACGCTGGACCTGGCACCCGACGCACCGGTCGAGAAGGCGGTCCACCGGTTCCTCGCCACGCGGCAGGAGGACCTCGACCGGATCCAGCGGCTGCTGGCGTCGGTCGAAGCCACCTCGCCGGACTCGTTGGACGCGTTGGCCGTCACCGCCCGGGCGGTCCGGACCGCCATCGAGCGCCCCCGCCCTCGCTGACGGTCGGACGCCCAGCCCCTGCGATCGGTTGGGGACCGGCCGTGCCGCATCGCACGACCACCCAGGACCGCTCAGCGCGAGCGGCTCACGCACGCCGGTTGGGTAGGCGACGGGGCAGCCCCGGACGCGGAACCGGCCTAGCGTCGCGGTCGAAACGCGTGGGGCGCGTCGAGCACCACGATCCGGCCGGGTTCGGTCGGGCCGACCGATGGTCGGCCCGACCGAACCCGGCCCGTGGCCGATCCGCCGACCTTCAGCGCAGCACGCGCAGTTCGACACGCACAGCGCAGCACGCACAACGCGGCACGCACAGCGCGGCACGCGCAGCGCAGCACGCGCAGCGCAGCACGCGCAGCGCAGCACGCTCAGCGCGGCACCAGCGGGTTCCAGGGCGCCCCGACCTCGGTCGACGTGGCCACCTCGAGCACCCCGACCTCGAGCACCAGGTCGTCGGGCAGCTCCGAGCCCTTCAGCTCCAGATCGAGCTGGGCCAGGCGGTCGTGGCACCACGCCAGTTCCCCGGGGTGGAACGCCGCGGCCTGACGCTTGGTGTCGTCGTAGCGACGGCCGGGGCGGATCCCGGCTTCCTTGGGGCTGGCACCGGAGCGGACCTGCAGCAGCTGTCGCAGCCGGAACGTGACCGCGCCGAGCACCGCCAACGGTGCGTCGCCCGCCGCCAGCGCGCCGCGCAGCGCCACCAGCGCGCTGGCGGGATCGCGATCGGCGATCGCGTCGGCGACGGCGAACCCGGACGCCTTGCCCTGCCCCTCCACCACCGCGTCGACGTGCTCGCCGGTGACGACCGCGACGTCCGGGTGGGACGCACACACGGTCCCGACCTGCGAGGCGATCGCGCTCGGCAACGTCCCCGCGTGCGTGCGGATCGCCGCGATGGCGGTCGCGTCAGCCTTGCGGCCCAGGCGGCGGAACTCCTCGCCGATCAGCCGGTCCCAGCCACGGTCGTCCCAGTCGGCCGGGGTCTTGACCTCGACCTTCTCGCCCTGCTGCGCGGCGAGCTTGGCGATCTTCTGCACCTTGCCGACACCGCGAGCGACCAGCACCAGGATCGCGTCCGGCGACGGCGCCTCCAGGTAGGTCTCGACCTCCGCCTTGAGGTCGCCGCTGACGCCCTCGACCCCCCGCAGCACGATGCAGGTGCGCCCGCCGAACAGCGACGTGGTCCGCAGCTCCGGGAGCTGCTCGAGCTCGCTGACGTCGTACCGGTCGACCGCGAGCTCCGGGTCCGCCTCCGCCAGTTCCGAGAGCTGACGATCGACCTCGCGCTGCAGCAGCAGGTCGTCGTCGCCGGTGACCAGGAGCACAGGATCCATGGCTCGACCCTACCGGTCGTCCCGGACCGCGGTGGCCCCGTCCGCTCCCGACGGGAGCCGGCCGCCGGGCCGGCACCACCACCGTCACGTCGCCCTCCAGGTCGGTGCGTCGCACCTCGACGTCCAAGCGTTCGAGCTGCGCCAGGATGTCCGGATGCGGGTGCCCGTGCTGGTTGTCGGCGCCGACGCCGATCATGCCGACCTGCGCGCCGACCGCCTCCAGGAAGGCCGGCTCCGAGGTCGCCGACCCGTGGTGCGGGACCGTGAACAGCTCCGCTTGCAGCTGGTCGGGGGAGCCGTCGAGCAGGTCCCGTTGGCCGGCGGACTCCACGTCGCCGGTCGCCAGGACCCGCTGGTCGCCGAGGTGGAGGCGCAGGACGTAGGAGCTGTCGTTGAGCTCGCTGCGTTCGTGCCGGTACGGGCGCCCCGGGGGCGGATGCAGCACCTCGACCCGCAGGTCACCGACCGCGACCTCGTCGCCGGCGATCGGCGCCCGCACCGGGACGTCACGGTCGGCGGCGACCTCGTGCACCTCGACGGCATGCGGCAGGTCGGTCGGCAACGGCGCCGCCCACACCACCCCGACGTCGACGCGACGCAGCACCTCCGGCACGCCACCGACGTGGTCCAGGTGGGGATGGCTGACCACCACCAGGTCCAGCGACCGCCGACCGTTGCGCCGCAGCCAGCGGGCGGCGGTGTCGTCCTCGCCGGCGTCGACCAGGACCCGCGCTCCCGGCGATTCGATCAGGAACGCATCGCCCTGGCCGACGTCGATCGCGGTGACGGTGAACCCGCTGCGCGGGAGTGCCCCAGCCCCCAACGGCACGGCCGACACCAGCAACGCGAGCACGGTCAGCGCGGCCGTGAACCGGGCGAGCCGGGTGCCGCGGCCGGCCACCAACCAGACGCAGCCGGCCACCAGCGCCACGACCGTGGCGGGGCGACCGACCTCCGCCACGCCACCGACGTCGGCGAACCCGTGCGCGGCGGCGAGCACCAGCCGCGACCCGGGCGACGCCAGCCCGAACGCGACGGCGCCGAGTTCGACGTGGACCAGCGCGAGCACCGTGCCGACGAACGCGACCGTCGCCGCGACGATCGCGCCGGGCACCGCCACCAGGTTGGCGGGGATCGACGCGATCGAGAGTTCACCGAAACTGACCAGCAGCACGGGCACCACCGCGATCTGCGCGCCGAGCGTGATCGACGCGAGCTCCGCCACCCGACGCGGCAACCGCTCCGGCAGCCGTCGGCGCACCACCGGCGCGACCACCAGCACGCCGACGGTCGCCGTCGCCGACAGCACCAGCCCGAGGGAGCCCGCCAGCCGCGGATCGACCAACAGCAGGACCAGCACCGCGACCGCCAAGGCGTGCCGGGCGTCGCGCACGTGCCCCCGGACGCCGGCGAGCAGCAGCAACGCGGCCATGGTCCCGGCCCGCAGCACGCTGGGTTCGAACCGGGTGACGTAGGCGAACCACGGCACGACCAGCGCGACCGCCAGCCGCCGGGTCCCCGCACCGGCCCGCAACACCGACGCGATCCCGAGCACCCCGGCGATCACCAGGCCGACGTTGGTGCCGCTCACGGCGGTGAGGTGGGTCAGCGAGGTCGCTTCCATCGCCTCACGGTCGTCCGCCGGCAGCAGGCGGGTGTCGCCGGTCACGAACCCGACCAACAACCCACCGACCCGGTCGTCGAGGTGGCGCGTGGCGGCCTGGCGCACCCGCGATCGCACGTGCTCCGATGCCCGGGCCGGACCGTGCGCCTGGCCCAGTCGCTGCCACCCACGCGGCTCGAGCAGCACGGACGCGTGTTGCCGGGCCAGCCAGGTGCCGTAGCCGCTGTCGGGCAGCGGCTGAGCGGTGGTCGTTGCCCGCCACCGCTCCCCCAACGCCGGCGGCTCCGCCTCCAGGATCAACGCCGCCCGCTCCCGGGTCGTCACCCCGTCGACCTCGTGGACCCGGACCAGCACGTGCCAGCCGTCGGCGATCGGGCGCGGTTCGGTGGCGACCGACGCGACGATCGACGCCGCCCCGCCGTGGGCGGCCAGCGCCGGCAGTACGCCCTGGTCCGCGGCGGCGATCCGCGAGATCGTCCCGGTACCGCTGACCAGCGCGACGGCGATCGCGCACGCCAGCCCGATCGCCACCGGCAGCCGTGTCACCGCCCGATCGCGCTGGGTGCGCCGGGCGCGCCGCCAGACGACCACCGCCAGGACCAGCGCG
>SKNP01000252.1 GCA_007120485.1 Nitriliruptoraceae bacterium | reverse complement strand
CGTTCGGAGGCAACGGCCGCTCGGGGACGGGTGGTCGGCTCTCCGGCGCCTGGGTGCTCGAGCAGGTCACGACGTGGCAGTCGATGAACTGGGACTACTCGGGCAAGCTGCAGAAAGCCCAGATGGACGTCGACACGGTCGAGACCGATCGGGGCTTCCGCATCTGAACCATGCGTCGGCGGCAACTCGGATCACGGCTTCCGCATCTGAACCATGCGTCGGCGGCAGCGCGGCCCGGGCCACGGGCCGGGCGATGCCGCCGGCCAGCAACGACGCGTCAGCGACCGCCAGCCGACGCTACTCCGAGCGCCCCTGCAGGAACCGTTCGATCTCCGCCGCGAGGTCGTCGGCTGACGGGACCTGCTCCTCGGTGATCGACCGTTCGACGCCGGCATCGGGGGACTGCCGTTCGGCTTCGGCCTCCGCGTCGTACATGCGCTCGAGCTGGTCGACGTGCTCGCGCACCTCATCCGAGCCCTGCGCGGCGACATCGAGTCGTGCACGGTTCGCCGCGATGTCGTCGTCGAAGATGCTCAGATCGACGGGCGTCCCGAGGTAGGCCGAGAACTGCTCGAGCAGCGCCCGCGACGCCTCCGGGTACTCCCCGGCCACGTAGTGGGGGATGCGGGCCCACAGCCCGAGGGTCTGCACCCCGGCGTCGCGCAGCGAGGCTTCCAACGCGACCTGGCAGGACGACGGGACGACGACCTGTTCGTGTGGCCGTCCGATGCGCTCGACCAGATCCGGATCCGACGAGGTACTGATCACCTGGACCGGTCGGGTGTGTGGCAGTGGACCGGGCACGCTGCCGAGGCCGACGTAGCGTTCCGCACCGGCACGCCAAGCGAGCTCGACCACGTCCGCGGCGATGGTCCGCCACTTCAGATCCGGCTCAGGTCCGCCCAACAGCAGCAGCGGTGGCCCCGACGGCGGCGTGAGCAGTTCGAGGGTCACCTCGGGCCAGTCCGGTGAGCCGAGCTCGCCACCGTCGATCGACAGCACGGGCCGTCGGTCGCGGTAGTCGAACAGCTCATCCGACGGGAAGGTGCCCAGCCGGGCCGGCTCGAACGCATCGCGCAACACCTGCGCGGCCGTCGTGCCGCCTTCACCGGCGTCGGTCCAGCCGTCGAACGCGACGATCAGCACCGGGTCGGACCCGATGCCATCCAAGGGTTGGTCGAGGCGCAAGAGTTCCATGCCTCGAACCGTACCCGCCGGGCGGGTCAGCCCCCTGGCACCCCACCACCAGCCGGCTCAGGCTGCTTGTGTCGTGGCCTGAGCCGGCTCGTGGGTCAGGACCTCAGAGGTCGCTTGGCCGTACCGTGCCGCGGTTGTTGTCCTTGGCACGTTGCGTCGCGCGGTCGATCAACTCCTGGACCTCGGCGTTCAGTGCCTCGGGGAAGTCGCTCGACATGCGGACGTCCTGGCTCTTGACGGCATCCTTGACCTTGGACGCGACGACGACGTTGCCCGCCGCGCTGGCCGAGGCGCTCGTCTTGCGCGTGCCCTTCTTGGCCGTCTTCTTGCCTGCGGCCTTCTTGGCGGTCTTCTTCGCCGTCTTCTTCGCGGCCGTCTTCTTGGCGGTCTTCTTCGCGGCCGTCTTCTTGGCCGGTGCCTTCTTCGCGGCCGCCTTCTTGCCTGCGGCCTTCTTCGCGGTCTTCTTCGCGGCTGCCATGGTTTCTCCTGCGTCCGCAGATCTGATGTGAGATCTGATGCGCCTCCGCCGAGCGGCGGCCGGTCGACGCAGACTCTAGGGAAATCGCCACCCAGGTACCAGGACCTCCAGCACGGCCGGTCGGTCGGTATCGCCACCGTGGCGACGGCTTGGCCGGGTCGAGGCACCGGTTCGCCCGTGTGCCATCCTTCGTCCACCACCGATCCACACGTACCGACCCCCACCGATCCACACGTACCGACCCCCACCGATCCACACGTACCGACACCCACCGATCCACACGTACCGACCCCCACCGATCCACACGTACCGACCCCCACCGATCCAGGCGGGCCGAGACGCACGGACCGACCGCGACCAGGAGCGAGAGATCGACCTCGACGTGGACGCCGCCACCTGGCTGATCCAACCCCAAGGGCTGGAGGTCGTCGCGTCCATGGTCGCTGAGCTCGATGCCGGCGGCGACACGCTCAAGCTCGCATCGCGGTGGCGGTCGAAGCTCACCGACCCACACCTGGCGTCCATCGCGATGACCGCCGCGGTGGCTCGACGCCGGGCTCGGGCACGCTGGCCCGACGCTGATCGGTTGCTGTTCACCCGACACGGGCTGGAACAGGCCAGCGACCCGGAGGTCGCGCGTTGGCGCGCCCGACGGTTGGCCACACCCGACCGTGAGGGGGCCGTGGCGGTCTGGGACGTCACCGCCGGCCTCGGCGCGGACGCGATCGCTGCCGCACGTGCCGGCGCCGAGGTGGTCGCGGTCGAGCACGACCCGGCGCGCGCGATCCTGCTGGAACACAACCTCCGAGCTGCCGAGGTGCGCGCCACGGTGCTGGTCGATGACGCGCTTGACGTCCGGGTGCCCTCCGGGGCCCGCGTGCACGCGGACCCGGCTCGGCGTCCCGGCGGTGATCGGGCGCACCACCTCGACGACCATCGACCCCCGGTCGGTCGGATCATCGACCGGTTCGCCGGGCGATCGGGGCTCGCGGTCACCTTGGCGCCGGGTGTCGACCGGGACGATCCGGCGCTGGGCGGCGAGGTGGAGATCGAGTACCTCCAGCTCGGCGACCAACTGCTCGAGGCCACCGCCTGGGAGGGTCCGCTCCGCACCCCGGGAGCGTTGGCCAGTGCGACGCTGCTGCCGACCGGCGAGCACCGTGTCCGGACCGACGCGAGCCGCGAGCTGGTCATCGCACCACCCGGAGACCACCTGATCGAGGTGGTGCCGGCGGCCGTGCGGGCGCGGCTGCACGACGAGCTGGGGGAGGAGCTCGGTGGTTGGAGGCTCGCACGGCACCGGGCGCTGCTGTCGATCGACGGGCGACCACCTGACTCGCCGTGGTACCGCGCTCGGCCGATCCTTGCGGTGCTGCCAGCCAAAGCGGCACCGATCCGGCGGTGGCTGGCCGACCGCGATCCGCCGCCGGTCGAGCTCGTGCTGCACGGCATCACGGGCGATCCGACCCGCTGGTGGCGGGAGATCGGTCGGCCGCCCCGGGGGCCGCAGGGTTGGCGGCTGGAGTTGATCCGCCGCGACGACGATGCGATCGCGCTGGTCACCGACGCTGCGGGGCCGTCGGTGAGCGGGTCTGGCCCGTGAACCAGGCCGGCGCCCCGCGCCGGCGGATCGGGACCGTGGGCCAAGCCGCTTGGCGCGAACCGGCGGATCGGAACCGTGGGCCAAGCCGCTGGCGCGCACCGGCGGATCGGGACCGTGGGCCAAGCCGCTGGCGCGCACCGGCGGATCGGAACCGTGGGCCAAGCCGCTGGCGCGCACCGGCGGATCGGGACCGTGGGCCAAGCCGCTGGCGCG